>DATKTJ010000019.1:0-4268 GCA_035531235.1 Halothiobacillus sp.
GTGCTGATCGAGGCGCTGCACACCGGGGTGCCCATTGTCTCCACAGCCATCCCCGGCGCAGCCGACTACCTGCCCGCCGAGGCGGTCATCCCGTGTGGGGAACTGAATCAACTGCATGATGCACTGGCACAGGCGCTCAACAACAAATCCACCCTGCGCGCGCAATACCGCCCCTGGTTCGAACGCGCGCAATCCGAACTCACGCTCGATCACATGGCGCAACGAACGGTCGGTTTTTACGAACGACTGCTACACCCATCCGAAGACGCGCGCGACACCGTTATTTAGCGAGCCTCCCGGGGTGATCGCCAGAGTTCTTCGTACACGGACAGGGTCTGATCCTGCATGGCCCTCAAGGTAAAGGGCCGCTCACTGGGCACGAGGGGCGCGCCGTGAGCATGCCAATCCCGAAGTCTGGATACCGCCCCATCAATATCCCCCAGCCTGATTGCTCCCGCCGGATACATGGCTGAAAGCTGCTCTCCAACGCCCCCGTGGGCATAACCGAGCACAGGGCGTCCAAGAGTCAGCGCCTCCAGACTGACGCGACCGAAGGCCTCCGGATCGGTCGACAGCGACAGCACCACATCGCTGACCGCCATGATTTCGCGCAAATCGCCACGCTGCCCGACAAGAGTCACGTCCGCCCCCAGGCCTCGCGCGGCGATCTCCGCCTCGATCTCGATCAGGAACCGTCGTTTGCGGGGATGCGTGCCCCCCACGATCAGCGCGTGAACGGGCACGCCCTCCGCCTTCAGTCGCGCGACGATCTCCAGCAAATCCAGTTGTCCCTTCCAGCGCGTGATGCGCCCCGGTAGCGTCAATACCCACCGATTTCGCAGTTGCGGAAATTCGTTGCGCCATTGCGCCAACCAGGCCGCACCCGGTTGATAGCCTTCCGGGAACGCGGCGGGGTCGACACCGCGATAGATTCGATGGATGCGTTGTGGCTCCATCCACGGATAATTCTGGTGGATGTAGTCCACGATCATGTCCGAGACGGCAATCACCCGTTCGCCGCGCAACATCACGGCGCTATAGGCATTCGTGGAATACGGACCGTGCACGGTCGTCACCAGTCGGGGGCGCGTTGCCGGATCCATACGCCGCCAAGCTAACCACCCGACCCAGGCAGGCACACGGGAACGAAGATGCACGATATCCACGCCCTGGGCGACAAACAATCGTCGCAGGGTACGAACATACCGCAGTGTCCACAGGGATTTTTTGCCGATCGGCAAGGTGATGTGCTGCACCCCGATCGATTCGAGTTCCGCGACCATCCGCCCACCGCCGGAAACGACAATAGCGCGATGCCCGGCGGCCTTTAGCGCCATAGCTATTTCAATAGTGCCTCGCTCCACGCCGCCACTTTCCAGTTCCGGCAGCAACTGCATGACCGTCAATCGTTTCAACTGCGCAGCGGCTATGCCGAGGGGCGCCGAGTCACCTGCACGATCTGAAACCGCGCCAAGATGATCGGTATTGGGCAAATCGGGCATGGGGCGTACACTACGGTGATTTAGAAGGATGGGCGTTCGATTATACGCACTCCCACCCAAACCCATTGTGTCCGTATCCAAAGGCCGATTCGCCCATGACCGACTCCATTGCCAGCCCCTCTGTTCAACGCAGCCTGATGACGGCTTTCAACACGGCAGAGCAACGCCAATCGCCCTACAAACACTGGCGATTGCACGAACTGTTCCCGGTGGATATCGCGCGATCAATCAGCCAACTGCCCTTTGAGCCTCCGGTCATCGATGACACGGGCGGGCGCCGCGAAACCCATAACGAGTCCCGGCGTTTTTTCGATCAGGACGCCATCGCACGCTTCCCAACCTGCCGCAGTATTGCCGAGGCATTCCAATCCCCGGAATTGATAGAGGCCATCCAGAAACGCTGCAACCTCAACCTCGCCGGCACCAATCTGCGTATTGAGTACGCGCTCGACACGTTTGGGTTCTGGCTGGAACCCCACACCGATCTGGGCGTAAAAAAATTCACCATGCTGGCCTATATGGCGGAGGATCCGGAACACGTGCAGTGGGGGACCGACATCTATTTCAGCAAGGAACAACATGCCGAACAGGTGCCCGCGACCTTCAACACGGCCATGATTTTTGTCCCGGCAGATAATACCTGGCACGGTTTCGAACCCCGGCCCATCAATGGGATTCGCCGCACGCTCATCATCAACTATGTGGCACCGGAATGGCGTAACCGTCACGAACTTGCATTCCCGAACGATCCGATCGCCGCAATCTGAAGCACAGATACTCACAGTTAGAAATCCCTGCACACGGCATGACTCAAGACACACAACGACGGATCTGGCTGCTCACGCAAGGAGCCGTCGGCCTGCAGAATCAGGCTATCGGCCTCGCCGAACACATTGGCTGGCCCTATGAACTCAAACGGGTCAACCTCACCAAACCCTGGCGGTGGCTACCCGGACATTGGGTTCCTCAGGCGCATACGCGACTGACTGAGGACTCGGATCACCTAACCGCACCTTGGCCGGATCTCGTGATTTCCTGCGGCCGCCTGGGCGCCGCCGCGGCTCTGAGCGTAAAACGCGCATCCGGGGGCCGCGTATTCAGCGTCCATATTCAAAACCCGCAGTTACCGCATCATTTGGTCGATCTGATCCTCCCCCCGCGCCATGACGGCCTGTCAGGAACCAACGTCATCCCGACGCGTGGCGCGCTCCACCATGTGACCCAGGAAAAAATGGACAAGGCGGTGTCTGAGCAGTTGGGCAGGCACCCGGATCTGGCGGCAATCAAAGGACAAAAACCGATCATCGGTGTGCTGATCGGCGGCAGCAATGCAACTGCCACACTCACTCCGGAGAAAAGCCGGCAACTGTTATCCACACTCGTTGCGGCTGCCACAGCCCAGCAAGCGCAGCTCTGGATTACCGCCTCCCGGCGCACGGGCGCAGCCAATATTCAGGCGATGCAATCCGTTCTGTCCGGCACATCGCATTGGTTCTGGGACAATGAAGGCCCAAACCCATACCATGCGATTCTTGGTGTCTCGGATTATCTGATCGTTACAGGCGATTCGGTTTCGATGGTGTCTGAAGCTGCCTCGACCGGAAAACCGGTGTACACGCTGGACTTCGATGGTTACTCCGGGCGGCTCAACTCTTTTCACAGCGCCCTCCGTGACGAAGGGGTCACACGACCTTTTTCAGGCGACCTGTCGCGCTGGTCCTACGAACCGGTCAACGACACCCCGCGCGTTGCGGCGATTGTGCTTGAACATTTTCAGAAACATCTGCAATACGCTCACAAACCGCGCGATTCCACATCCTGAACGAGGGGGCTACCAAAATGATGGCCCTGTCCCCAGTCGATACCCAAATCGCGGGCCAATGCCGCCGTGCCCGCATCTTCGATGTGTATGGCTACTGTCCGGCACCCCAAGTCGCCAGCCAGTCGACACAGGCTACGGAGGACTGTGCGGGCGCGCGGATCCCGTTCGGCCTTGCGCAAAAAGCGGCTTTCAAACTTGAGATAACGCACCGGCAAATCCGACAAATAATCCAACGAAGCAAACCCCGTCGAAAAATGGTCAATCGCTAATTCAACACCAAGTGCAAACAAGGGCGCCAACAGCGCTTTGGCGCCAGCCACATCTTGCAGAAACTCACGTTCGTTCAATTCCAGAACCAAGAGGGGAGTGCTGTCGGCATCTGTCGTCCGGTCGCGCGATTCGCGCCGAAGCAACGTGAACAGGTGTTGCAGCTGATCCGGGCGACGCAACAGATCTGCGGAGATATTGACAAAGCACAAGGGCGACACAGGGTGCCCCCTCAATGTCGAAACCCGATGGAAGATACGGGGAATCAAAATACTGTCTACCTGGTGCAGGACATTGAGTTGTCGAGCCACGGGGACAAAACGCTCTGCTTCAAAGACGCGCCCCTGGTGGGAGTCAATCATGCGAGCAAACGCCTTATATCCAACTGTCTGCCTCGTGGCAAGATCAACCAGAGGCTGAAGGGCGAAGCCGAATCCATCTTCTTTCAACGCCCGCAGCACCCGCCCAGCCATGCCAATGACATCCTGGCCGTCCCGGCAAACCCGGTTCCGGCCTGCCTGCTTAGCTTCATACAAAGCAGCATCCGCACGCAGCAACATATCCTGCACCGAATCGGCGCCCCCGGCCTTCAGCCCACTGACACCAATACTTATCGTTAGCGCAACCGGACGCCCGGAATAAGACAGCTGGATATTTGCAACGGCAATACGAACTCG
>DATKTJ010000020.1:0-3491 GCA_035531235.1 Halothiobacillus sp.
CCGATCATCTGACGCTGGACGTGCCGGATGGCCCGCTGAACATTCAGGTTGTTGCCCCGCGAACTGAACCGAAAGCCCGGCTGCTTTGGCTGCCTTCGGAATATGGCATTCTGCCGGCCGAAAAGCAGTGGGCGACCCAGCTGGGTCAATCGGGCTTTGAGAGCTGGTTTGTGGATCTGTACGAGCCGTTGTTTCTGCCCCCCACACCCAGCGCCGTCGATCAGGTGCCCACGGCCTGGGTCGCCCGCCTGATCGACAAGGCTCGGGCGGGCGGGATGCCGCTGATCGTGGTCGCAGAAAACAAGGCTGCCCAACTGGCCGTGCGCGGTTGGGTTGCGGTGCAGAAAACGCCCCAGCATGATGTCGGTTTCATCTTCATCAATCCCAATCTCTACGTGAATACGCCGGAACCAGGCGCGGCGGCCCGCTATTGGCCCGAGACGCGGGCGTTCAATGCCCCGGTTTTCCT
The DNA here is from genome assembly GCA_035531235.1 of Halothiobacillus sp. Lineage (GTDB taxonomy): Bacteria > Pseudomonadota > Gammaproteobacteria > Halothiobacillales > Halothiobacillaceae > Halothiobacillus. Next base: position 470 of record DATKTJ010000020.1, read on the forward strand.
GTTTCAGGCCGAGCTGTCGCCCTGGCGCTGGCGGGTGGCGGAGCTGGCAAATCAGTTGGAAACCTCGGGCAGTGACGTGTATCTGAAGTTGCTGCCGCAGGTTCGGGACCGATTTTACTTTCGCCCCGATGCGATGGCCGATGAACAGGCGCTGGGTCGGGCATTTCCGATCCAGATCGAGCGGGCGATTTCAGCCTTGCGCTTCTATCTGGCCAAACCCCGCGTGGCTGGCCAGATGGCCTCGACCGGCCCGGTGACCGTCGAGCAGACGAAATCGACCGAATTGCAGCCCTACCAGGGCGCTCAGGACAAACCCTTGAGCCTGGAAGACCTGAATGGCCGGCCGGTGAACCTGCGCGACTATCGCGGAAAGGTCGTCCTGCTGAATTTCTGGGCCAGCTGGTGCCCGCCCTGCGTGCACGAAATGCCGTCCATGGCACGGTTGAATACGCTGTTGAAAGGGCAACCCTTCGAGATTCTGGCGGTGAATCTGGCTGAAGACAAAAGCCCGATCGAGACATTCCTGCACGAACATCCGGTGAACTTCCCGGTGCTGCTCGATCCCAGTGGATCGGCCGTCAAGACCTGGCAGGTGTTTGCCTATCCCAGCACCTACCTCATCGACAGAACCGGGCGGATTCGCTATGCCCTGTTTGGTGGGGCGGACTGGGATCAGCCGAATGCCCTGGCAAAGATTCGTGCACTGCTGGCCGAGCCGGCCACCGCTTCTTCCGGCTCATCTCCGGCCGGCGCGCGACCATGATGGTTTTCAGGCGGTGATCAACGGGGTGTCGCTGTCGTCCTTGAGACGGACGCCCGTGAGTTTCAGCCGCAGGGCTTCCCGCGCCAGATAGCCGATCTTGTGGGCGCCGAGCGCATAGGATGTTCCCGCCGCGTGGATGTTCGACACGCAGTTGCGTTCGCTGTTCATGCGCCCGCGTTTCGGCTGGTAGGTCAGGTAGGCGCCCAGGCTATCGGGCGCGGTGAGGCCGGGGCGCTCGCCGATCAGCACAATGACTAGCCGGGCACCCAGCGTCTCGCCGATATCATCGCCGATGGCGACCCGCCCTTGCGTCGTCAGCACGATCGGCGTTCGTGCCCAGTCCGTATCGATCTGGGCGCGCAGCTGCTTGAGCAATGACAGGGCGTGGCGTTCCACGGCAATCGCGGACAGGCCGTCGGCGATCACCACGACCAGTTCGGCCGGCGCCGTCTTTTCCTGTTCGAGTGCGGAACGACTGTCGTCGGCCAGTCGGCGGCCCAGATCGGGGCGCAGCAGGTAGGCGGCCCGATCGGGGGCTTCGCTGTGCGCATGTCGGACCCGGAAGCCTTCGCCGGTCAGTGCCTCGGCCAAGGATTGGGTATCCAGAGGGTGGTGTACCGCATCGCGCGCCATGGCATGCGCCAGACTGAAACGCAGTACTGCGTCGGTCGGCAGGCTGGCACCGACGCGCCCCAGAGCGAGCCGGGCCTGGGTGAACCGGCGCAGATCCGCCCAAGGGTTTTCCTGGACCAGTTCGTCGGATTCGTTCCCGAATTGCGTGACAGGGCCGAGTTGCGTCATGCCGGCACCTGGATATGGGGCAGCTGGCGGAGCAGGGGATTGTTCAATGCGGTCGGATACAGCTGGCCGCCCTGATCGGTAATGCCCATCCGTTCCAGCCAGATTTCGAACTCCGGCGCCCGTTTCAGGTTGAGCACGCGGCGCAGATACAGCGCATCATGGAACGAGGTGCTCTGGTAGTTGAGCATGATGTCGTCCGCGCCCGGCACGCCCATGATGAAGGTGACGCCAGCCGTGCCCAGCAGGGTGAGCAGACCGTCCATGTCGTCCTGATCGGCTTCGGCATGGTTGGTGTAGCAGATGTCGCAGCCCATCGGCAGTCCCAGCAACTTGCCGCAGAAATGATCCTCCAGCCCCGCCCGGGTGATCTGCTTGCCGTCGTACAGATATTCGGGGCCGATGAAACCGACCACGGTGTTGACCAGCAGAGGGCGGAATTCCCGTGCCACGGCATAGGCGCGCGCCTCGCAAGTCTGTTGATCGACGCCATGGTGCGCGTCCGCTGATAGGGCGCTGCCCTGACCGGTTTCAAAGTACATGACGTTGTCACCCACGGTGCCGCGTCCCAGGCCCAGCGCGGCTTCGTGCGCATCCTTGAGGATGCCCAGATTGATCCCGAAGGCGGTGTTCGCGCGCTCGGTGCCGGCAATGGACTGGAACACCAGATCGATCGGCGCGTTCTTTTCCATGGCCGTGATCTGCGTGGTGACGTGGGTCAGCACGCAGCTCTGCATGGGGATGGAAAACTGGTCGCGAACCTCGTCCATCATCTGCCAAAGGGTCATCAGCGTCGGCAGGGCATCACTGGCCGGGTTGATGCCGACGACCGCATCCCCCGAGCCATACAGCAGGCCATCCACCATGCTGGCGGCAATCCCGCGCAAATCGTCGGTCGGGTGATTCGGCTGTAGCCGTACCGAAAGATGCCCCGGCAGACCGATGGTGTTGCGAAACCGCGTGATCACCTGACATTTCCGGGCGGCCAGGATCAGATCCTGGTTGCGCATGATCTTCGACACAGCCGCCGCCATCTCCGGCGTGATGCCGGGCGCCACCTGGCTCAGCAGGGCGCTGTCGGTCGTGTCGTTGAGCAGCCAGTTGCGAAAATCGCCGACCGTCAGATGACTGATGGGCGCGAAGGCGACCCGATCGTGCCGGTCGATGATCAGACGGGTGACTTCGTCGGTCTCGTAAGGGATCAGCGCTTCGTCGAGGAAGCGTTGCAATGGCACGTCAGCCAGTGCCATCCGGGCGGCTACGCGCTCCTCGTTCGTGTCGGCGGCGAGACCGGCGAGTGTGTCGCCGGAACGGGCCGGGCTGGCCTTGGCCAGCAGGGTCTTGAGGTCGTCGAAGCGGTAGACCCGACCGCCGACAGTAGTCTGATAGGACATGAGTTCAACCTAAGCGGGGTTCAGTGGCCCCAGAGTGTAAGAGATGCCTGCGCATGTCCAGTCAGTC
>DATKTJ010000021.1:0-15767 GCA_035531235.1 Halothiobacillus sp.
CCTTGATCCGCACGCATGGCTGAAAGATACCCTGGAAAAACTACCCACCTGGCCCAACAGCCGTATTGATGAATTGTTGCCAATCAGGCCGAAGGCATAATCAGAAAATATTTAGTAGGTGAGGCGACTGACCGCTTACCACATAACGCCGTTGTGTTCGTATTTGCGTATGAATGGATTGCCTATCCAGTGGTGTACTTCAAAATTGCTGAAGGCGAGTACTCCGAAGATTGCATGCTTATTGGCCCAGGCTCAGAGTGGATGAGAACTCAAACATACCTTAACAATGGCAAATTTACCGGTGCAGTAGAACTCACTAATCAAGAGCTATTTTCTGTTATTTCAACCGGAACCACTTCAATCGGCTCAATGCTATTAAACGAAGGTAAAGGCAAATATTTACTAATGTTTGATCGGTCATACCTAAGCAACCATTATCGTCGCTGTAATTCCCAACCTGATAACCCAATTGTAGGAGTTGCCGATTTACGTATTACTCGTAAAGAACGCGACCAGTTCGAGCAGGTGTGCGGCATTAACCAGCCAAGCATGATTGCCGAAACTCCAAAGCCGCACGAACCCGAAACAGGTACTAAAAAAACCAAGTTAGATAAGCAAATTGCAGCCATTCTAGATGCCGCAAAATGCAAGAAATATGACCCACTAAAAATCCCAGATGGAGGCAAAACTGAGATTCAAGCAATTGTTAGCACAGACCCAGAAACGAAATCTTTATTTGCAAAATATTCGGCATTTGAATCAGCATGGAAGGCAGCGAGAAATCGTGACCTTGTGAAAATGGAAAATCATGATTCATACGCAAAATCAAACAGATAGATAAATTACCACTACGTTCAACCCCTTTTCACCACATCGTTTTACTACCCATCCCTTAAATAACCTGCATTCCGTGACTTAACCAAGCCCACGGAGGCAACCCAATGAACGACCAAGCCATTCACGACATAACCCAGCGTATTTGCGCGCAATTAGGTTATGAACGCCCGCCAGTAAACATCACCCCCGCTGAAACATCACAGATACTTGGCGCGACTGTTGGCACGCTGGAAGTGTGGCGCTGCACTGGCCGCTATAACCTGCCTTATGTGAAGGTCGGGCGATTAGTACGCTATCCCTTGAAAGGCATAGCTGAATTTTTGGCGGGGGCTTCAAAATGATTAAGCCCCTGACGGAGCAAGGGCAAGCGCTGGACACGCCCCCCAATTATCAACCGCCCGCCGACCCGATTCAAGACATATCGACCGCCAGCCAATGCCGCCGATTATTAGCCGCATTGATCGAGGCCGGAGCCGATGGAGTCACCACCGTACAAGCACGCCGTGACTTGAACGTGATGCAGCCCGCGCCGCGCATCAAGGAGCTACGTGAACAAGGCTACAAAATCGCAACCTTTCGCCAGCCGGTTTTGGATGATTACGGCAGGAAGCACCCAGGCATAGGCCGCTATGTGCTGCTGGCAACCCCAGACCAGCAAGGAGGCGGCAGCCATGCAATATGATTTTGTGAGCATTGAGAGCTTTTTAGGCCGCTTGGATGGGGTGAAACAAACCGGGCCGGGCAAATGGATTGCCAAAAGCCCAACCCGCAACGAGCGCACCGCATCCTTGAGCATTCGCCAGACCGACGAGGGGCGCATCTTACTTCACGATTTTGGTGGATCGGATGCCGCCGAAATACTCGCCGCCTTGAGCTTGAATTGGGTGCAATTGATCCCGCCACACCTGCGAACCAATCGCAGTTACTCACCCGCCGAGCGGCAAGAGCATGACGCACGCGCCGCATTGAACACGATCAGCATGGCTGCATCCTTGACCAGGATTTGTGCCAACCGGCTGGCGGATGGCCGACCGCTTGCCAAGGATGACCGCGATCAGTTACGCCGGGCAGCCCATGAGATCGAAACCGCCTTGCGCGCGGTTCAGGGGGTGCGCCATGGCCGATGATCTTCACGCACAAGCCGCCGCCGAGCTGGATCGGATCACCAGCCCCGAACACCTGGACATCATTAACGCCGCGAATATCACGCCCCAGCCCGTGCGCTGGCTCTGGGAGGGATGGCTTGCACGCGGCAAGCTGCACATTCTCGCCGGGGCGCCGGGCACGGGTAAAACCACCCTGGCGCTGGCTTTGGGTTCAGCGCTAACCAATGCCGACACTTGGCCGGATGGATCGCGAGCGCCCATAGGCAGCGTTTTAATGTGGAGCGGGGAGGATGACGCCAGCGACACCCTAGCGCCTCGCCTTGTGGCCATAGGGGCGGATCGGTCACGGTTTCACTTCGTTGGCGACATTCACGGCGGCACGGATGGGGTGCGGGGGTTTGATCCAGCCTTGGACATGCACCTATTAAGCGAAGCTGCCGAGCGGATCGGAGATATTCGCCTGATCGTGCTTGATCCGATTGTGTCCGCCGTGGCGGCAGATTCTCACAAAAATGGTGAGGTTCGCCGGGCACTTGCGCCCGTGGTTGATTTGGCCGGACGAATCGGGGCGGCAGTGATCGGAATAACCCACTTCACCAAGGGCACCGCTGGCCGTGATCCCTTGGAGCGCGTCACTGGATCACTAGCATTCGGCGCCCTCGCCAGGATCGTGCTGGCAACGGCCAAACGGGATGACGATAACGGGAAATCCACCCGCGTGCTGGTTCGCGCCAAATCCAATATTGGATTGGATCATGGCGGGTTTGAGTACGACATAGACACCATCGAGGCCTCACCGGGTTTGTTTGCTTCGCGTATCGAATGGGGAAAGCCAATCGAAGGCGCCGCCCGCGATATTTTGGGCACCCCGGAGGAAGGCGAGGCGGAAGGTGGAGCACTTGCCGAAGCCAAGGCGTGGCTGGTTGAGTATCTGACCGAGCACGGCACCAAAAGCGCCAAGGATGTTCAGGCCGATGCTCGGGGGTATGGCATATCCGAAAGCACGCTAAAACGCGCCCGCTTCAAGTTGGGCATCAAACCGGCAAAGTCAGGTTTCACGAGTGGCTGGTTTTGGTCACTCCCCACCCAGGAAACCGAAGAAGATCAAGAAAACCTGAAGATGACCACACAAAATAGTGTGACCTCCTTCGGAAAAGCTGACCACCTTCAGGATGATTCAACTAAAAAGGCTTAATAATTCGCCCCAGAATTTTAAGAGGGTTCAACCCTTGAGGGAATGAAGATAAAGACAACATCAAATAACATACGATTGTCTGGCGCATTCTTTTGCATTTTGGTGACAGACAACAAGCCTGATGCCACGTATTTCAGTTGCAAATCAAAGGATTTTTCATGAGTACACCCGACTTTAATTCTCTATTCGAGCAATTTCATGATCAAGTACCGAACCAACAGATGCAGCGTGAAGTTGCTTCTGTCATCGGACAATGCCTTGAGCAAGTAAAAGACAGGCTGACCTACTGGGAAAAGACTCATATCGCGTCAGCTCTTAGCTCGTTAGCATGGAATCTTCGGTCAAAAAACAACCCCACAGATGCTTGGTTACGCCTTTCGCTGGCTAATGCTGAAAAATCGCTCATAGCACCATCACACCGGAGTGATAGCTACACCCGTAAGGACGAAAGCATCGACGACTTAACATACGAAAAGTTAAAGGAGGACCTTGGGCAGTTGCTATCAGAGATTGGCCAAAGTGACTGACAATGTTTTGGACTTTGAGGGGTATTGATAGCAAGCAGAGAATAAACACCCTGCAAAATCCGCGAACCAAACTATTCACCGGAGGGTATAAGATGCCACGATGGACACCCGAAGCCAGAGCCAAGCAAGCCGAATTAATCCGCACATGGCGACCGTGGGAGCACTCCACAGGGGCAAAGACACCGGAAGGTAAAGCTAAGGTTGCCGCGAACTCACCGGGGCGATACTTTCGGGAAATTATGCGCTTATCGCATTGGCTCTACCGATGCCGAATGAAACTGAACGCAGGAAAATTACCGTTAAATCTAACGTACTACGCAGAGGTTAGAAGGCGAGGCCGAAAAATCGGATTCTGATTGCAGTAATCGACCAGCCGCCAGCGATTGCGGTTTTTTCATCGTCACATGAAACAGGTCATCGTGAACAAATTCAAAGTGAATAGCACATGGTCGCGCTGGCGGGGTTATGGCAGCAAAGTGAATGGCACTCGATAAGCATTCACCCTGTTAGCAATTGTTAGTATCGGGGTCGGTGTTCCTGCCGCACCTGTTGAAGAATGTTGAACTAGAATCACCGACGGTGGGCAGGGGGACATTGAAAAACCAAACTGTTTAGGTGTTTTAGGTTCAGACCTGTTAAATCCGCAGAAACCAAAAGTGCAACCGATATTACAGTTCGACTGGGTTGCTATCGCTTTTTGTATGTATGGGCAATATTTGCCGATAGTTTTTTGAGCCGATAAATCAGATACTTGGGGCGAGTGTTTAAAACTTGTTCAATTGGTGTTCAAAACAAAGGAGATCAGCATGGACGGAGTAAAACCTCTTCTCGACCTTGCAGAACAGTTATTGAAGTCCCTGGATGATGCGAAAAATAGCGGCGATGATTGGCTTGCTCAGGGTTACATTCAGAATTTACGGGAGACCCTAAGGGGCATCGAGCAAGGCGGCTACGATGAGAAGTACATCGACCAAGTCGAGAAAATCAGAGAAGCGATTAAGGCTTAAAAAAGGCATTGCCTATCACTTGAGTTGGAAACATAACCATCAACCGACTATCAATTTGTGTTGAATTGATAGTTCAGCAAGGAGAGCAGCATGTCAGCTTCAGTAATCGTGTCAATCATCGCCTTGGGTGTTTCTGCGTTTGCGCTCCACAACTCAATGAAGCAACGGAAAATCGCGAGCGAGGCGCATCGCTTAAATCTTTATCTACGCCGTTTTTCAGTATTCGACAGGACAATATCCTTCTACACCCGTTTCAGTCATGACCATCCAAAGAATCGCTGGGAAAGAAGGCCTACGAAAAAGAGGCGCTAGCCTTCACGTCTAACGTGAATGAAGCAGCTTTCTTATTTGACCCTAAAGATAAGCTTCCTGAGCTTATGAAATCTTTCCTAAAAAAAACAGATACCATAAATAGATCTCTGATAGATATGGGGAATATTCTAGACCCAGAGATAATAGAAATACGGAAAAAGGTTGAGCCTTACCTTGTTTTTCATCAAATCACTCTCGAAGAGAAGAATGAGTGCTTAGCTGAAACTAGGACTTGGCTTAAAAAGCTATGTCTAGATTTTCGGGGTAAATAGTATTCCTGATCAAATTGCACTACACCAACGGCGACAAATCACCCGCCTTCAGGAATGCCGTCACTGAATCGAAGTGTGCATCAAGTCGCATTTGCAAAACCAACCCCATGCAATCGGCAAAGTTCGCACTAAACACCCGTCAAACGCTACCAGAGCGCCATTCTCTTTTCAAAGTTCGAGCCTAAGTTCGCACTATCTGAAGATTTGCAAAACAAACCCCATGCAAGGGTGTAACGCGTTTGCAAAACCAACCCATGAGCACCAATTTTCGAGCCATAACAGCAGCCCATTTTTAACATTCTGCTACCTATGTGCTACTTCACTCAAAATGCAGACAACAAAAAACCCGCAAGAAGCGGGTTAATTGCTTGATAAATATGGGGTGACCGATGGGGCTCGAACCCACGACAACCGGAATCACAATCCGGGACTCTACCAACTGAGCTACGGCCACCATTGTAAGAATATGAGCGCTTGGTGCGCCCGGCAGGACTCGAACCTGCTACCCTCGGCTTAGAAGGCCGATGCTCTATCCAGATGAGCTACGGGCGCAAGCTGAATCACTTTAATTATTGGTCGGAGTGATAGGATTTGAACCTACGACCACCTGGTCCCAAACCAGGTGCGCTACCAGACTGCGCTACACTCCGATCGGTTTGGCTTTGAGACCGCACCTTCGTGTCATGCGGGGGTTAGCCCGAATCACGCGAAGCGCGCATATTAGGCATGTCCCCCCCGAATGTCAACCTTAACCTGCTGCGATCAGGCCTTATTCCACCGGGCATGAATCACCCTGCGCGGTCTTCGACGATACCTAGCGTCCTGCCCGTACCAGCCCACCGAGTCCACGCTCGTGCAGCGCCTGATACAACAACTGCCGAATCTCGCCGGGACGATGACAATTCAGCGCTTCGGCGAGTAGATCCTGGGCATCCGCATGGGTCATGGTGCGCAACACCCATTTGATCCGGGGCACGGATCCAGCACTCATCGAGAGTATGTCGATCCCCATGCCCAATAGCAGGATGGCACCCATCGGATCGCCCGCCAACTCACCACAGACAGCCACCTCGCGGCCCAGCCCATGACTGGACGACACGACTTGAACAATAGCCCGAAGAACGGCAGGATGCAGCGCATCGTAGCGTGATGCGACCCGCTCGTTATTGCGATCGATCGCCAGGATGTACTGGGTCAGGTCGTTGGTACCGATGGACAAAAAATCCACCATGCTGGCAATGATGTCGATCTGGTATACCGCTGAAGGCACCTCGATCATCACCCCGATCCGCGGCGTAGCGACGGCCTCACCCTCTTCCCGCAGTTCGGCGAGCGCCTGGTGGATATAGACCTTCGCTGTTTCCAGTTCGTCCACCGAGCCGATCATCGGCAAGAGAATGCTGAGGTTATCCAGACCAACCGAGGCGCGCAGCATCGCCCGGATCTGGGTAAGGAAAATCTCGGGGTGGTCGAGGACCAGCCGGATACCCCGCCAACCCAGAAACGGATTGTCTTCCTTGATCGGAAAATAGGACAACGGCTTGTCGCCGCCCACATCCAGCGTGCGCAGCACAACCGATTTGCCTCGGAAGGTTTCGAGCGCTTCACGGTAGATGCCGGCCTGCTCGGCCTCGCCCGGAAATTGCTTGCGGATCTGGAACGGTACTTCGGTGCGGTACAGGCCGATGCCCTCTGCCCCGACCGTCATCGACGGCGCCATGTCCGACAACAAACCAATATTCACGTGCATCCCGATCCGTACGCCATCCGGCGTCGTTGCCGGCAGATCACGCAGTTCGCTCAACTCGGCCGTGAGCTGGGCCTCCTCCTTGACGAGGCGCAACAATTCCTGCCGCAGGGAGCCGATCGGCCGCACGATGAGCAGGCCGCGGTAGCCGTCTACGACGACTTCCTGATCGTTCAACTGGGTGATGGGCAGATCGGCAACGCCCATCGCGGCGGGTATCCCCAGCGCGCGGGCAAGTATCGCCAGATGGGACGACCCCGACCCCGTACTGGACACGATGCCGACCAGCCGATTGGTGGGGATTTCCGCCAGATGCGATGCGGAAAGATCCCGCCCGACCAGAACAATCCGTTCCGGCCATTCCCGTTCGCCCTGGGTCCGTGCCTGCAGTTTCACTAGGATTCGAGAACCGAGATCACGGATATCCTGCGCCCGTTCACGCAGATAGGAATCGCTCATCTTCTCAAAGATGGCTGTGTGTTCGCGCACGGCATCCCGCAGGGCGGCGGAAGCCGACTGACCACGGCGGACCCGCTGCTCCATACTATCGACCAGCGAGCCGCCACCCAGCATCAGGATGAAGGCGTCGAACAGCACGTTTTCGTCGGTATTGCCCGCCGCTTCGGCAAAATCCTGCTTGAGTTGGGCGAACTCGGTGCGGACCGCCTCGATCGCCGCGTGCAACACGTTCCATTCGAGTTCCGGATCGGTCACAACCCGATCCACCACCGTTTCCAGATCAACCACATCGAGCAGGCTGACTGCCGTGCCAAAGACAACCCCCGGCGAACCCGGCAACCCTCGTGCGGTAACGGCAGACTCAAGCTTGGGTTTGGCGCCGGTATTGTTCGACAACTCGCCGCTTACCTGAGCCTGGCGAATACCCGAAGCGAGCTGCGAAGCCAGGGTGACCAGGAAGGACTCCTGATCCGAGGAAAACCGGCGTTGATCGTGGGATTGCACCACCAGCACCCCGAGAACGTCGCCACGATAGATGATGGGCACACCGAGAAAGCCGTGGTACTGCTCTTCCCCGATATTGGAGACGAATTTGAACGCGGGATGATCCGGGGCATTCTCGAGATTGATGAGTTCGGCCCGTCGCGCCACAAACCCGACCAGCCCTTCGTTCAGGCCCAGTGCAACCGTACCGATCATGCCCTTATTCAGGCCTTCGGTGGCTTGAAGCACCAGAACGGCCTCCGAGGCATCGTCCGAGCGATCGAGCACATACACCGAACACACTTCCACCTTGAGCGCATCGCGCACCCGGCGGGCGATCAGATCCAGTGCCGCGCGCAAATCGACCGATTGCGTGACTTCGGTCACGATCCGGCGTAGTTCATCCAACATGAGCGGACTCCTTGTCCTCTGTATCATCCCAACGATCCGCCACTTCTTCCGGCGGATCGCCTGCGCCGGCAGTCGGCGCCAATACACACATCGCGCTACGGTACACCGCGCGCTTGAAATAAATGACCTCCGAGAGAATCGACCAGTAGGGACGCCATTCCCAACCATCGAATTCCGGTTTTGGTGAGGCATTCAAATCAAAGGCACTTTCATCGGCACGCAGACGCAGCAAAAACCACTTTTGCTTCTGACCAATACAAGTTGGGAACAGGTGCCGACGAATCATGTTCTTGGGCAGCCGATAACGGAGCCAACCACAGGTCCAGCAGATCACCTCGACATCAGCCGGTCGCAGCCCCGTTTCTTCGTGAAGCTCACGATACATGGCAGTAAGCGGCCGTTCATCATCATTGATGCCCCCTTGGGGAAACTGCCATGAACGATGTCCGGCACGTTTACCCCAAAAGACCTCACCGGTCTGGTTTATCAGAATGATGCCGACATTTGGGCGGAATCCATCACGGTCAATCACAGTTGCACTCGAACAAAAGGTCAGACGCCAAAAAAACGGCCCTGCAGACCAATGACACCGCAAGGGTATTACCGTCATCGACCACAGCAAGGCCTTTCAGAGGCCCGCCGAACATGAATGCGGAACCCTGAAACCTGACCTCATTTTCCACAGGTTTACCCAGATTAGCAAAACATCTGTGTAACCGGCTGGATTTAGCGCGTAATCAGCACCCTATGACCGAGGGATCAACAACAAAAAGGGCTACCGACGCAGCCCTTATCCCTGGTCAACAAAGATCATCAGCGCCGAATCTCGCACACCCGACCAGCCTTAGTGCACCGAGTAGTCAACACCCTTCAAACCCTGCCAAAGGGCCTTGTTGAATCGAACCGTATCCAGTTGATCTTCCGTCGCGAAATTCTGGCCCTGCATGACGCGCGCCCAGTACGCAGCATGATGCCGAGGCTTGGCGTATTGCTCCGCCCCTGGCGTGGCCGCCAGGCTGTTTTCCACGGTTTTCGGCGGCAACGGCAACTGGGTCGTGCGCAGCACTTCCGGCACGATGGCCGTGTAGTCCAAAGGTTGGGAATGACGGTCGAACACCGCCGTCATCGGCAAGGCATTGCCATCGGTCAGCCCCATGGGTTTCAAGCCCAGCACATCCTCGATGGTGCGCAACAGATTTACCGTGGTGTACCGGGTGGAGACGACGGCATGGCGCTTGACGTAGGGGCCGATCATGTAGGCCAGACTGCGGTGGGCATCCACATGGTCGCCGCCATCCTGCGCATCGTCTTCCACGACCACGATCAGCGTGTTGTCCCGGAAGGGACTGTTCGAAATTTTCTCCGCAAGTAGGCCCAGGGCATAGTCGTTGTCTGCCATCTGGGTTTCGACGGTGTTCACGCCGTCGGCGGCAGTCGCAAAGTCTCCGAAATGATCATGCGGCAACCGAACGAGCTCCAGTGCGGGCAAGCTGCCCGACTTCACGTAGTCGTCGAATTCCCGTTCCCACTCCTTGTAGCGCCAGAAATCGGCATAGTTCTGGTCGAAACCACGGAAATAGGGATCGGTAATCGGGCGCAGTGCAGATTTGTTGGAATAGGCCTGAATCATCTTGTCGGCAAACGGGTGCCGGGACGGCGGCACATAGGCCGGATCGTCATGCGGCAAGCCATAGCGGTCTTCGTCCTGGTAGAAGCCGTAGTTGCGAATCGTGATGCCGGCGCGCAGGGCCGCATCCCACAGATAACCCGCGCCCACTTCACCGCCCGGTCCATCCGGCGCAGCCACGTCACCCACACCTGGCATCAGATCCGGGTCATCGGGAGCATGCGGGTCTTCAGCATGGCGTTCCGCCGGGCTGGCCAATCCCAGGTTGATGTTTCGATTCTGACCTTCGTTATCGTAGCTCAGACCACGGCCGGCGTAGTTGATGGCAATATTCTTTTCGGTGTATTCGCTGGATCGGGCTGCGGTGCTCCAGATCCAGCCGTCATTGCTGGCCGCGCCGCTCACCAGGAAATTGTCGAGGGTCACGAATTGGCGTGCCAGCGCATGGTGGTTCGGGGTGATCGGTTCAGGCAGCAGCACCAGACTGGCGTCGCCATTACCCGGCCGCAAGTCGCCCAACACCTGATCGTAGGTCCGGTTTTCCTTCACCACATAGATCACGTGCTTGATATGCGAACGGATAAAGGCCATCAGTTTTTCGGCTTCGGCCTTGTCACGCACATCCGCCCAGTTGTTGTTGATGGCCACCTGGCGGGTGAGCTTGGCGAGTTCCGGGGTGTTCGGCACCGGTACCGTCAGGAACCCGGCCTTGGTCAATTGCCAGATGTACTTGTTGTTGGCCCGACAGCTCAGCGTCGCTGCCTTGTCGGTGGACACGGAGTTGCGGCAATTTCCGCCGTTCGGGCCGGCCATACTCTTGCCATTGACGATATACAGTGTCTTGCCGTCATGGCTCACACTCACGGAATTGGGATACCAGCCCGTCGGGATCAGGCCGCGAACCGACGAACTGCCTTTTCTGTCATCCAGATGCATGACAGCGACGGCATTGGTGCCGCCGTTGGTGACATACAGGGTCTTTTCATCGGGCGACAGCGCCAGACTGTTGGGATTGCTGCCCTTCAACTGACTGGCGTTCGCGTAGGTTTTTTCCGGTGCGGTCGTACCGATGGTGTCCAGAACCAGATCGTGCTTCGCGTCGATCACGGTCACGGTGTCACTGTTCGAATTAGCGACATATAGCCGCGTTTTCGCGCGATTGAGCACCATTCGCGTCGGCTGACCGCCCACCGGGATGCGCTTGATCACCGACAATGCGCCGTTCCTGATGCGCAGCACCACGACTTCGCGGTCGCGCATGCTCGTCACATAGGCCTTGTCCGCGCCTTGGTAGGCGACCCAGAACGGGAACTCGCCACCGGGCACGCCGGCCCGCGCCGGATTGATCTTGCCCGGACGCAGATCGAGCTCATGGACGACCTTGCCCAACGCCAGATCAATTTCGGAGACGCTGTCGTTCTCGAAATTGGCGACCAGCAGCCGTTTGCCATCCGGACTGACGGCAAGCCCGGCCGCCATCGGGCGGACCTTGATGCCCAGCCCCTTGTTGTCATGCCCCAGCGGGATGGCGGGTTGGATCTCCTGCCACTGGCTGACTTTCAGACCATAACGGTGCACATTGTCATCAACACCGCCGGCCACGAAAAATTGGCGACCATCCGGTTGCCAGGCAATGCCGGAAAAGGTGTCCGGCACTTCCAGCACCTGGCGTTTCACCGGTGCACCCGACCGCAGGTCATAGATAAAGATGTATTCGGAAGACGTCGCGGGATCGATCTTGCCCTGCGGATTCCAGTTGCGGTTGTAGCCACTCGTCAAGACCAGCAAGGTATTCCCGTCCGGACTTAACGCCGTCGTTACCGCCTGTCCGGCCTGAAAACCCGGCAGACTGGGCAGATTGGGATTCATGCGCTCGAACCGTGCCCCCGGCGTCGCCGTTGGCGTGATCCGTGCCCCCGTGGGCAGCAGGATGCCTGCCCGATCGTCATGGCTTTGTTGTTGCATAGCCTGGATGGTCGCCGCTGATGCCACGCCCACCGTGCCGATAAGCGTCAACGCAATGCCCCCGGCGACCATAGGCACCAATGCGTGGCGAAGACGGAGGCCGGACAACCGGGCGAAGCAACGGGACATGATCTTGGGCGACATCGGGGCTACTCCAGATTCTGCAAATACCGCCAAGGGCGGCGCAACACGATGGCCGGTGCGGGCACCGGTCGGTTCGGGGGTTACTTCGTGGCGAGGAACTTGAGAGAAATCAGTTTCATCTGGTTGTTGATCTGTTCCACTTTTTCACCGAAGAAGTTGAAGAACGCGAGGCTATAGAGGGCGATCGCGATACCGAGACCGGTGGCGAACAGGGCCGTACCGATACCGTGGCTGACGGCGGCCGGGTCGGATGTGCCATTGGTCGACAGGCTGTGGAACGCATCGATGATGCCCATGATCGTACCGAGCAGACCCATCAGGGGAGATAATGTGACGATGGTATCCAGCAACCAAAGGCGCTTGCTGAGCAGCGGTTGCTTGGCCACGTACACGGACTGCACGAAAAATTCCGTGGCGGCATGCGACATTTGCGGGGCCTCGACGATTTCGCACAGTGCCTGCCCCTGTGGGCTCTGGCTGCCCGAAAACTCCGCACGAAGTTCTTCATGCAGATTGCTATCGTGCAAATGGCTGTTGACGAAGGCGGCAATACGTTTGCCTTCTCTCATCGAGTAACTGAAATAGATCATCCGTTCGACGATCACATACGTCGCAAATATGATCATGCCGATCATGGCGTACATGATGGCATCGTGAATCATAGTAAAGGACATGGTGGAAATACCTCTTCGTGAATAACAAATACGGCGGGGTTTGAGGCCCCGCCTTGCGCTAGGAATCAAGCACCGTCAGAACGCGTTAGAGCGAACCGCCGATGGTCAGATAAACGGCGCGGGGGGTGCCGGTGAAGTAGGTCGGATTGCCCGCCGTGGTGCCGGTATACATGGACGACAGGTAGCTCTTGTTGAAGAGGTTGTCGACATTCACCTGCACACGGAAGTCTTTCACGCCAAACAGCTTCTTGACCTTGTAGCCGGCACGCAGACCGAACACTTCATAGGCCGGGGCGCTCTCGGTGTTATCCACCGTGGAGAAACGCTTGCCGACATACTTGCCGTTGATGCCCGCGAAATAACCGCCGATGTGGTAGCTGGCATCCGCGAAGAACATGGCCTTCGGCGAATCCGGTACAGTCTTGCCGCCGGTCTGAACCACGGAAGTCGCAGAGGCCTGATAGTTCTGATCGAACTTGGACTGATTCAGGGTCAACGAGGTATACAGGTTGAACTGCTGGGTCGGGTGCCAGTTGGACGACAACTCGACGCCTTTGCTGGTGATACTGCCCACGTTGGAGAAAATATCGGCGTTCAGCAGGTATCGGTTGGTTGAATCCTTGATCTGCAGGATGCGGTTGTTGTACTTCACGTGATACACGGCCAGAGACGCATCAAAGGTCTGACGCTTGGTACGAATACCCAGGTCGATGTTCGTGGAGGACTCGGGCTTCAGATCCGGATTGTAGGTACCGACGGTCAGCACGCTGGTCGACGGGGCACTGAAGTTCTTGGCCACGTTGCCAAAGATCTGCTCGTTGGCGGTCAGCTGATAGGTCGCGCCAATCTGCGGCAGGAAGGACTTGGAGTACTTCGCGCTGCGGCCATTGGTGCCATCCAGAAGGTTCGTGTAATCGCGAGATACGGAAATCGCCTTCGCGCCGATATCCAGTTTCAGGCGATCATTCATCATGGTGATGGTGTCCTGAACGAAGAAGGTGGCCGAATTGGTCACAAACTGGCGATTGAAGTCGGTCTGAACGACGTCGTTCGTGGGCGCGCCACTGATCGCCTGATTAATGGTGGTGTACCAGTTACGATCGTTGCGGTACTTATACTTCTCCAACCAGACGCCCGCGGCCAGTTGATGCTGACCCAGATCGTAGGTCAATTTGCTGGTCACGCCATAACGGTCGGTGTAGTAACGCGATTCGCGGAACATCAGTTGCACAGCGCCTGTGACCGGATTGTGACCCGGGTTATACGTGCCGAAACCGTGCTCTTTCTGATAGTAGGGAACCAGGGACAAGCGCGCATGGTCGGTCAGCTTGAAGTCACCCTGCAGGCTCAGCAACTGATCGGTACGGCCATTCGTCCAGCCGGTGTAGTTGCTCTGGTCTTTCAGCGGATCGCCGGTCCAGGTCGTGTTCAGATCATAGTAGCGACCGTACTTGTTGTAGTCGGCCAGGCTCATGTCCAGATAATCGTGGTCGAAACGCTTGTTGTAGGTGTAAGACAGACCGATCTTGTTCTCGCCGAAGACCTTCTGGATCTTGGTTTCAAAATGATCGCGCGTGTTCTTGCCCTTGCCGCGCCATTTCTCGGTGTCGGTGCGTGAACCGCTGATATACGCCTTGGTGCCATCGGCGAACTTGCCGGTATCCAGGCGCAAAAATTCGCGATGGGAACTGAAACTGCCGCCAGACAATTCACCCTGCACGCCTGCCGTGTTACGGGGGTCGATCGTCTGGTAATTGATGGAACCGCCCAACGCGCTATAGGACGGGGTGGCCAGATCGCCAGAACCCTGAGAGACCTTGGCGGACTCAAGGTTCTCGCTATCCATGAATCGGCTGGCTGGGTTACCACCGGCGGCCGCATTGTTGCTCATGGGAACGCCATCAACCGTGACACCGATCTGGCTGGAATTGAAGCCCCGCATTTCAATGTCGGTACCGTATTCGTAAATCCCGTAGGGATCAGCAGTCGTGACATTCACGCCCGGTACGCGCTCCAGAGCCATGACGGGGTTTTTACCCGGCTGTTGCTCCTGAAACTCTTTACGATCGACAGAGTTGCTGGCACGAACTTGGCCTTCGCCCATCACAGAGACGGCACCGGTATCTACAGTCGCACTGTTGGCCGTGTCGGCATGCACCGGGGTATTGACTGCCAGTGCGGTCATGATCGCCAGAAACAATGGCGTCGGTTTAAAGGCTGCTCTCATGGGTTTCTCCCTAGTTAATTATCGGAAAGTGAATAAACAAGACTCGTTCTAAACTGCTTCTGTGAATCCCCCCGCCAGGCATCCACTGGAATCGGCGGGAACAAAGCGGAGCGAACCGCCTGTAGTGCCGCCTTATCAAGAATGTCGCTGCCAGAAGTTTTAACGATCGACACACTCACCAACTTGCCTTGCCGATTGAGGATGTAGGCCACCTCAACGGTGCCACTCATATCGAGCCTGCGTGCAAGGGCTGGGTAGATCTTGTGATGTTCAATCTGCATCCGAACCTGGCTCACATAGGCCGCTTCGCGACTCGGATTGCTGGCCGGCACCGACGGCGCAACGGGTTTGGCTGGCGCAGGATTCGTCGGCGCCGGCGTCACCGGTTTTTCAGGCGTTGGTTCTTTCACCGGTTCGGCCTTGGCCACTGGCTTCGGCGGATGCTTGGGCGGCTGCTTTTTCTCGTGATGCACATGCTTTACGGGCTTCGGCTTTACCACAGGCTTCGGTTTTTCCACCGGTTTGGGCGGCGGTGGCGGCGGCTCGATCGGCTTGGGCGACTCCACCGGCTTGGGTGGTGGCGGAGGCGGCTCGACAGGCACCGGTTCCGGCGGAGGCGGAGGTGGTGGTGGCGGCGGCTCCACGAGTTGCGGGGGCTGCGGGGGAACAGGTGTCGGCTCCGGCGCAGCCAGACTGATATGCAACGGCTTTTCCGGCGGCTTGATCAACGGGGGCGGCTTGAGATGAAACACCTGCTGCGAAAGAATAAGCAAG
>DATKTJ010000022.1:0-26255 GCA_035531235.1 Halothiobacillus sp.
GGAAATGGCGACGATGGAGAAAGAGGGCGTATCGCTGGGTATCACCGTCACGCATCCGCTGACGGGCGCCGAAATTCCGGTATGGTCGGCGAACTTCGTGCTGATGGAATATGGCACCGGGGCCGTGATGGCCGTGCCGGCGCATGATGAACGGGATTGGGATTTTGCTGTCGCTTATAACTTGCCAGTTAAGCGAGTTATCGCAAGTAAGCAGTTGTTTGTGGATTGGTGCAAAGCTGTTGAGGCTTTAGAAAACGCTGGAATAGTATTTCCAAAAAACGAAATTGCCCCGCAATCGTTCATCCAATTTATCGAAAAGGAAATTTTTCAAAGAAATGTTTCTGTCGAAGTGCATGATGCGGTTCATGGTCTCTATACGCAGCTTCTTCATGAATCTCCTGACAATGAGTCTCCTAACACCAGTAAAGATGGTGTTTTGATTAACTCGGGTAAATATGATGGTTTAGATTTTAATGCCGCTTTCGATGCCATAGCGGCAGATTTAGAAGCCAAAAAACAGGGCCAGGTGCAAATTAATTACCGCTTGCGTGACTGGGGCGTGTCGCGCCAGCGCTATTGGGGCTGCCCGATCCCGATTATCAACTGCCCGCATTGTGGCGCGGTGCCGGTGCCGGACGATCAATTGCCGGTGGAACTGCCGACCGATGTCGTGATGAACGGCCCGCAGTCGCCGATCAAGCAGATGCGCGCATTCATCGACACGACCTGCCCGGAATGCGGCAGTGCTGCCGAGCGGGAAACGGATACCTTCGATACCTTCTTCGAGTCGAGCTGGTACTACGCCCGGTTCGCCTGTGCCGATCAGTGCGAGGCCATGCTCGACGAGCGCGCCGCCTACTGGCTGCCGGTCGATCAATATGTGGGCGGGGTGGAGCATGCGGTGCTGCATCTTCTGTATGCCCGGTTTTTCCACAAGCTGATGCGCGACGAGGGTCTGCTGCCCGCGGATATGGCCGAGCCGTTCGCGCGTCTGCTGACTCAGGGCATGGTCAACAAAGACGGCAGCAAGATGTCCAAATCGAAGGGCAATACCGTCGACCCACAGCCGTTGATCGAGCAGTACGGCGCCGATACCGTGCGACTGTTCATGATGTTTGCGGCACCGCCGGATCAGGGTCTCGAGTGGTCCGATACCGGGGTGGATGGCGCACACCGATTCCTCAAGCGCCTGTGGCGTCAGGTATACGATCGTCAGCAGGCCGGCTTGCAGCTGGACGCGGTGGCGGATCATTCGGCACTGGACGATGCGGGCAAGTCATTGCGGCGCAAGTTGCACGAGACCATCGCGCGCGTGACCGACGACATCGAAAAGCGCCAGACCTTCAATACCGTGATTGCGGCCAATATGGAACTGTTCAACGAGCTGGGCCGGTATGAACTGGGTCAGCCGGGCAGTCATGCCCTGGTTCGGGAAGTGTTGCAGGGGATTATCCGCATGCTCGCACCGATTGTGCCGCATATTTGCCATGCCCTGTGGCCGCAGATTGGTGGCGCGGGGTTGGTTATCGATGCGGCTTGGCCATCGGTTGATGCCGCGGCGCTGGTGCGGGACGAGATCGAACTGGTGATCCAGGTGAACGGGAAGCTTCGGGGGCGGGTGATGGTGCCCGCTGCGGCAGACAAGGCCGCACAGGAAGCGGCCGCCCTGGCCAGCCCGGACGTGCTGCCCTATCTCGAAGGGATGTCGATCAAGAAGGTCATCGTGGTTCCGGGGCGGCTTATCAATATTGTGGTTGGGTAAATACGTGCTTAATTTCAATTTGTTGCGGTTGAATTCTCGACAGTTGTTCATGATGCTGGTTGGTCTGCCGCTCCTGATGGCCCTGAGTGGTTGCGGCTATCATCTGCGTGGCGTTACCCAGCTTGATCCGGTGTATGCGCGGGTGTATGTGCAGGGCATGGCGACTAGCGATCCGGTCTATCAGCAACTGCAGCAGCTGTTTTTGAATACGCATAGTCTGTTGGTCGACAATCCGATCGGTGCCACGGCGACCCTGGTGATCGACGAGAACCAGGTCGACCAGCGGGTCGCCGTTGTGACGCCTCAGGCGACGGTGCAGCAATATGAACTCTATCAGCGGATTACGTACCATGTGGTATTCGCTGATGGGAAGGAAACGCCAGAGCGCCACATCAGTCAGGCACGCAATTACAATTACGATCCGACCGGCGTGCTGGCCTCCACCAGTAACGAGACGCAGATTCGTCAGGAACTGGCCCAAACACTCGCGCGCCTGCTTTTCTATCGCTTGAATGCGCCCCTACCTGTTTCGTCACTGATCGTACCGGATGCCAAGCCGGCACAATGAACGTTCGCCCCGAGCAGCTTGATGCTGCATTGAACAAGCGCCTCGGGTCACTCTATGTCCTGGTCGGCGACGATTGGCTGCAGGTGGATGAAGCCCGAGATACCATTCGCGCGGCTACCCGACGGGCGGGCATCGATGAACGAGTCCGGGTCGAAGCCGAGGCGCGTTACGATTGGGGTTCTTTGAAGCATCTCAGTGCTAGCCGTTCGCTGTTTGCAACGCGCCGTCTGATCGATCTGCGTCTGCCGACGGGCAAGCCGGGCAAGGAAGGGGGCGAGTTTTTGCGGTATGTCGCCACGCAGGTCACCGAAGGGACGGACGATATCTGGATGATCAGCCTACCCAAGCTCGATCTGGCTACCCAGAAAACAGCTTGGTTTTCGAGCTTGGTCGCGGCCGGTGCGCTGATCACTTTCTGGCCGATCGCTCTGAGAGATCTGCCGGGTTGGATCGAACAGCGCGGCCGCAAGCTCGGGTTGCAGATCGAACCCGATGCCGCGCTGCTCATCGCTGAACGGGTCGAGGGTAACCTGCTGGCGGCAAAACAGGAATTGGACAAGCTGAGCCTGCTGAGCCCGGCGGGTACCGTTACCGCAGAGTCCCTGATGGAAACCGTGGCGGATCAATCGCGGTTCAATACGTTCGATCTCGGTGACGCTTTATTGTCCGGTGATCGCGGACGGGCGGCGCACCTGTTGCAACGTTTGCGTGAAGAGGGCGTGGATGCCATTCTTGTTCTCTGGGTCTTGAGTCGCGAGTTGCGCTTTCTGGTGAATGTCAGCGAGGACCCGACCGCGGCCGAGCGGCTGCGGATGCCAAAAAATCGCCAACCTGCCTATGCCCGAGCCGCCCGGCGCCGTGGCACGGATTTCTGGCTGAAGTTGTTGGGCCGCTGCGCGGAGATCGACCGCGCGATCAAAGGCGTGGCGCCGGGCAATCCCTGGCAGATGCTTGATCGCGTGGTGCTGGCGGGTTGTGTGGCCACAGCAGCCAACTGAATGCCGTTTCAAGAATGACGTTATATATTATTGATACAGTTTGGATTTAATATGATTGAGAAAAATACATTGGAACGCTTGATGACCCAGATGGGGCAGGCCGCCCGGCGCGCTGCCCGCGGGTTGGCGGGTGTGACGACGGCCGAAAAAAATCGGGCGCTGCAGGCAATTGCCGACAGTCTGCTGCTGTCGGAAGCGGAATTGCTGGTTGCCAATGCAGAGGATGTCGCCAATGCACGGGAACGGGGTCTGGATGCCGCGATGATCGACCGCCTGGTGCTGACCCCCAAGGGCATCGAGCAGATGGTCGAAGGCGTCCGGCAGATCGCCGCATTGCCCGACCCGGTGGGCGAAATAACCAATATGGTTTATCGGCCCAGTGGTATTCAGGTCGGGCAGATGCGCGTGCCCCTCGGCGTGATCGGCATCATTTACGAATCTCGTCCCAATGTGACGATCGATGCGGCGGCCCTCTGTCTCAAGTCTGGCAATGCCACGATTCTGCGGGGCGGCTCCGAAGTGGCAGCCACCAATCAGACATTGGCCGCCTGCATTCGTCGTGGGCTGGAAGCGGGACATTTGCCGGTGGATGCGGTGCAGATCGTGCCCACCACTGATCGGGCCGCCGTCTCGTTGCTGCTCGGCTTGCATCTGTACATTGATGTGATCATCCCGCGCGGTGGAAAAGGGCTCGTATCCCTCGTCACGGAACAGGCCCGGATGCCGGTGATCAAGCATCTGGATGGCGTCTGTCACGTGTACGTGGATGTCGATGCCGATTTGACAAAGGCCGTGCCGGTTGCGGTGAACGCCAAAACGCACCGCTATGGCGTGTGCAACGCAATGGAGACCCTGCTGGTTCACGAGGCGGTGGCCGAAGTATTCCTGCCCTTGGTGGCCGCGCAGTATCAGGCGGCGGGTGTGGAGCTGCGGGGTTGCGCGCGGACTCAGCAGATTCTGGGTGCGCAGGTCGTTCCTGCGACGGAAGAGGACTGGTTTGCCGAGTTTCTCGGGCCGATTCTTGCCGTTCGGGTAGTACCGGATCTGACATCTGCCATCGAGCATATCGAAACCCATGGCTCGCACCATACGGACAGCATCGTGACGGAAAATCTCACGACGGCCCGTCGATTCTTGCGGGAAGTGGATTCTGCGTCCGTCATGGTCAATGCCTCCACCCGTTTTGCCGATGGGTTCGAGTATGGTCTGGGTGCGGAGATCGGCATATCGACGGACAAGATTCATGCGCGTGGGCCGGTGGGCTTGCTCGGGCTGACCAGCCAGAAATATATCGTTCTGGGGGATGGGCATATTCGTGCCTGATCCTATCCGGGATGACGGGCAGGATAGACGACCCCTGCTTGGAATTTTGGGTGGAACATTCGATCCGATTCATCTCGGGCATTTGCGTCTGGCCGAGGAGGCCGCCGAGGTTCTGGAACTGGATCGCGTGCACTTCGTGCCCTCTGCCATTCCACCGCATCGACCACAACCGGCCCTGTCCGCCGAAATGCGCCTGGATCTCGTGAGCCGGGCGATTGCCGATAATCCCCGTTTCATCCCCGACGATCGAGAGCTTCGCCGCGCGGGGTCTTCGTTTACCATCGATACCCTGCAGGACTTTCGGCGAACCCACCCCAGTCACCACCTGGTGTTGCTGCTGGGCATGGATGCCTTCAATGGCCTGATGCACTGGCACCGCTGGCAGGAATTACTGGCATGGACGCATATTGCCGTGGCTACACGGCCTGGTGCTCAGTTGGGCACACAGGCGGGTGAATTGTTGAATGAGCGGGCGAGCTCGCTTGCTCAATTGCAGGCCACGCAGGCGGGCGGCATCCGCCAAATCGAGATCACCCGGCTGGATATTTCCGCGACTGCGATCAGACAGGCGCTGGGTCTGGGGCATTCCGTGCGATATCTCGTGCCTGAAAGTTTGCTTAAACCACTGGATCGGCATTATTCTGCCCCGAGATTTGGCCAATGCGACGACGTATGAACGCACCTGCAACCGGCCACCCTTTATTTAACCGAAAAGATACCGAATGAATCCTGATAAAAACCTGCCCGTCCAAGCCGCCCCATTGCCTGGAGACGTCCCAATGTCCACCGAACCCATGAGCGCGGAAGCACTGGCCCAGTTGGCGGTAACGGCCCTGGAAAACATGAAGGGCATCGACATCCGTGTGCTCGATGTCCGTGGCCACTGTAATTTTACGGATTTTATGGTGTTTTCCTCCGGCACCTCCGATCGGCACTTGAAGTCGCAGGCCAATAGTGTCGTGGAAGCGGTCAAGGCCCAGGGAATTCGGCCGATGGGTGTCGAAGGGGACCAGACGCCCGGCACCGAGTGGGTGCTGGTGGATCTGGTCGATGTGCTTGTTCATATCATGTTGCCGGAAACACGCGACCACTATCAGCTGGAAAAACTCTGGTCCGGACACCCCTCAGCAGATCAAAGCGTCGCCGCTGTTGGTTCGTCCATCTATGCCAGTGCCCTGGAAAAAATCATGGAGGGGAAGTCGCCATCCGCCGAATTCATCGATACCGATTTGAACGACGATGATCTGGATGACGATGAGTGGGACGATTCGGATCTGGCCGATTCTATCGACGATGATATGGATGACGATATCCCGCCCCGTGTTTGATTCCTTGTCGTGAGAATGCACCTGATCAGCGTCGGCACGCGTCTGCCGAGCTGGGCCGAGGCGGGCACGAACGAATATCTGAAACGGATGCCGCTTGCCTGTCCCGTGGTGCTGCATGAGGTGCCTGCCGTGCCTCGAAGCAAAACCACGGCGACCGCACGGGCGAAGGCAGAAGAGTGCGCGCGCATCGAAGCGCAGATACCCAAAAGTGCCTGGCGAATTGTTTGTGACGAGCGCGGCAAGCCCTGGACGACGGCTGCGCTGTCGGCGCAGATGGCCGACTGGATGCAATCGGGTCGGGATGTGGCGATCGTTGTGGGGGGCGCCGATGGCTTGACGGATGAATTGCGTCAGAGTGCTGATCGGCTTTGGCGGCTCTCCGATCTCACCCTGCCGCACCCGCTGGTTCGGGTGTTGTTGGCCGAACAGCTGTATCGGGCCTGGTCGCTGCTGAACAATCATCCTTATCATCGTGAATGAATTCATCGTGTCATCCACCCATGATCGACAACGGACAGTCGTGACCGAAAACTCGGGACGACCTAGATTGTTTCTGGCGTCCAGCTCGCCCCGTCGGGCGGATTTGCTTTCTGCTCTGGATTTCGTCTTCACGGTTCTACCTGCCGCAGTCTGCGCTGTCGATGAAACGGCGTTACCGGACGAAGTGCCTGCCGACCTGGTCGCGCGCCTAGCCCAGGCCAAGGCCGAACAGGCCCTGCGTTGGGATGAGTTGCCGCAACAGGCGGTGATTCTGGCTGGCGATACGATTGTCGTGCATTCGGGGCGCATACTGGGCAAACCGCGAGATGCCGATGATGCCGTGCGAATGCTGACCGAATTGAGTGGGACGACCCATCAGGTATTGACGTCGTTGGCGGTGGCGAATCGCGTGACGTGCTGTGTATTGACCGTTCAGACGTCCGTCGAGCTGATGCCGCTGAGCCCCGAGTTGATTGCGGCCTATGTGTCGACGGGCGAACCGCTGGATAAAGCCGGCGCTTATGCGCTGCAGGGCAGGGCGGCGCAGTTCGTTCGCCGGATTGAGGGCTCATGGGGCGCGGTGGTTGGCTTGCCACAATATGAGGTGGCCAGACTTCTGGCCGATTTCGGGATCACGCCTCGTTGGGCATGGGAACAAACATCTATTTAACGGAGCCCGGACTGGCATGAGCGAAGAGATTCTGATCAACGTGACCCCGCAGGAAACCCGGATTGCCTACGTCGAGAATGGGGTTCTGCAGGAAATCAATATCGAACGGGCCCGTTCGCGCGGTATGGTCGGCAACATCTATCAGGGGCGTGTCAGTCGCGTCTTGCCGGGGATGGAGGCCGCCTTCGTCGATATCGGGTTGGATCGGGCGGCGTTTCTGCATGTGTCGGATATCGAGCTGAAGCCGGAAGAGAAGGAAACCGGTGTCGAGTCGCGTCCTCGCCTGATCTACGATCTGCTGCGGACGGGGCAGAACCTGATGGTTCAGGTCATCAAGGACCCTCTCGGTTCGAAAGGGGCACGCCTGACGACAGAAATCACGATCCCGTCACGTTATCTTGTCTATGTGCCGAATGGGCGCAATATCGGCGTTTCGAGTCGGATCGAGGATGCTTCCGAGCGCGAACGCCTGAAGGGGATTCTGACCCAGTTCATGGTTGAGTCCCGGTCGCAACAGGTGGAACCGGAGATTGGCGGATTCATTCTGCGGACGGCGGCCGAGGGCGCCGATGCCGATTCCCTCCGGCAGGATTATGAATTTCTGTGTCGGCTCTGGACGGGCGTTCAGGATCGGCAGCTGGACGAGTCCGGCATCGGGTTGATCCTGGAGGACCTCCCGATTGCCTTGCGCGCCTTGCGTGACGTGCTGGGCGGTTCTGTGGAGAAAATCCGCATCGATTCCCGCGAGACGTATCATCGTGCCGTACAGTTCGCTCAGGAAATGGTGCCCGATATCCTGCCGATGATCGAACATTACCCCGGCGAACGCCCCTTGTTCGACATGCACAATATCGAGCAGGAGATCGCCAGCGCGCTTGATCGCCGGGTCCCGCTAAAATCGGGCGGCTACATCATCATCGATCAGACTGAGGCGATGACGACGATCGACATCAACACGGGCGGCTTTGTCGGCTCCAAGAATCTGGAAGAAACGATCTTCAAGACAAATCTGGAAGCCTCCAGTGCCATTGCCCGGCAGTTGCGTCTGCGCAATCTCGGCGGGATCATCATCATCGATTTCATCGACATGATCGAGTCGGAGCACCGGGCTGTTGTGCAGGAAACCCTGAAGCGCGCTCTGGAAAATGATCATGCCCGCACCAAGGTCTGTGAGGTTTCCAGTCTTGGCCTTGTGGAAATGACGCGCAAGCGCACCCGCGAATCTCTGGAACATATCCTGTGTGAACCCTGTTCCACCTGTGTCGGACGCGGTACCGTGAAAACGGCCGAAACGGTCTGTTATGAAATTTTTCGTGAGGTCACGCGTGAAGCGCGGCAGTACAATGCCAAACAGATGCTGGTTATTGCCGCTTCTGCCGTGGTCGATCGCTTGCGTGAGGAGGACTCCACATCACTGGCGGAATTGCAGGAGTTCATCGGCGTGCCGTTGAAGCTTCAGGCGGATGTGCATTATCTCCCCGAGCAATACGATATCGTGCTGATGTAATCTATAGGCGGGATTGCGCATTCTGGTCATTGGGATTGTTCAGTGGAGATCTGATCGCCTGATGGCTTTTGCCGCAGTTTCGTGGTGTGTGGGTATGTTTTGACAAGGTAATGTCACGCAGTGCACGAGTTCAAAAATCCAGTTCCTATCCATGTTTCTTCACGGCCGTTACGCCGTTTGTTGCGTTGGCTTTTGGTTCTGATTTCAACCGGTCTCGTGATTGTTGCACTGGCCTTTACCGTTTTGCGATTGGCCTTACCGCAAATCCCCCAGTATCACCAGGCGCTCAGTAACCTTCTTTCCCAGAAATGGGGCTCTCCCGTGACATTTACTTCGCTGGACGTGACCCTGGTGGGATACCGCCCGCAGTTGGTGCTGACGGATCTGCATCTCGGACCGCAAGGGCCGGTCATTCCCAGACTGGGATTATCTTTGGCATTGGCCCGTAGCCTGATGCAGGGGCATCTCGTTGCCGGCAAGATCGTCATCGAGCGACCGTCGCTCACCTTCGTGCTCGATGCCGAGGGGCACTGGGGTCTTCAAGGTGCGCCTGCCAGTACGGGACGGGGCAAGAGCACCTCGTGGGCGCAATGGCTGGATCGTTTGCCTGATCTCGGCAATGTCTCGATTCGGGATGCCCATATTGTTTGGCTTCGTTCTGCCGACACACAGACGCGTCAGCCCGCTCGTTCTCTGTCTGCGACCCTGAATGTGAATGCCCGACTCGCCGCGCATGGGTGGGCAATGTCCGGGGAATTATCGGCACCGGATTTTGGCCAAAAATCAGTATTGCTGCGTGCACAGGGCCGATTGGGGGATGACCCCATGACGGATGTGTATATCAGTACGCGGCATTGGGATTTGCAGTCGCTGCAACTGGCTATTCGTGATTTCACGCATGGTCAGGTTCGGGCGCAATTGGGCGGATGTGGTGAGCAGGTGATGGGGCTTGATTGTTCCGAAGGGATGCCCCTGGTGAACTCGGGCGCATTGACCGGGGAATTGTGGCTGCGCTTTACGCCCCAGGGCATGCAATCGGTGCATGCCCAATTCGAGTCGAATCACCTGAAAGTGAGTCGCATGGCACGGATTGCCGGTATCGGCGCCATTACGGAGCTGCAATCCCAGGCGAGTCTTAAAACGCTGAGCGGCAAGCTGGCCTGGTTGAAAACGCCCGATGGCTGGCGGCTGGATGTGGATCGGTTGGCGATCGAGACCGATTCGGACGAGCGACTGCCCACGCAGTCCGTGCATCTCATTCATCACGGGCAAGAAACGGATTACGCCTCGAATTTTGCGGATCTCAATCAACTCTCGGTTTGGCTATCCACGGCCCCTTTGCCCCGTTCGTTCCTGAAATTTATTGGCGGCAACACGGTACGTGGGCAGGCACGTGACATTCGTTTGCGCTTTATCGGCGATCACCTGGACGCCGGTTTTCTGCAACTGGATAATTTCGGGAATTCGCATGGTCAGCGATTGTGGCCCGTCATCGGGCAGGCCAATGGCGAGGGCGGGTTGAATTTGGTGCTGTACAAGCAACCCGCTGGCTGGCTGGCTTCGGTCAACCAGCAGAATCTGGTTCTGGCGGTGCCTGGTGTGCTGCGTGAGCCGATCACCATCAATAGCCTCAAGGGCGATCTGTACTGGCATGATTCGGCCGCCCCGCTGATCTACAGTGATGGACTGACCCTGAGTAATGGTGATTTTTCGAGTCACTCGATATTCCGTTACCAGGCTGCGGAAAAAGATGGGGCGACTTCAACGCCCGCCGGTCTTCAGATTGACACGCACTTTGATGCCCTCAAGGTCGCTCGTGTGTCCGCCTACCTTCCGCGCAATTTGTTGGATAAGGGGTTGCTTGATTGGCTTGATACGCACTTCGGGGCCAAGGATCAGACCGGGGAAATTCAAGGGGGGCATTTTGTCTTTAATGGCGATCCTGCCCGATTCCCGTTCCGACAAGGAGGGGGGTGGTTTTCGGCTGTCTTGGATTTCGACCACCTGAACCTGCAGTATCGCCCCCAATGGCCGGCCATTCATGATGCCAAGGGATATCTGGCTTTCGTCGACCAGCAGATGCATACCGAAATCACCGCGGGCACCATTGGGGGCCTGCCGATGGCGGGGGCACGGGTCAGTATCTTCGATATCGGAAAACCCGTACTGGATATCGCCGTACAGACGCATGCGCCGTTGGGGGACATGCTCGACTTCATCAAACAGACCCCCTTGCTGCCGTCGGGGAGTCTGAAGGCGATGCACGTGCGCGGCGATGCGGATCTCGATCTGGGCGTTCACTTCAGTTTGTATTCTCAGGGTGGGCCGCCGGTTGCCGCGGGTACGGTGACCCTTCAAAACAACCGTCTCGTGGTGGGCAAGAATGTGTTGTCCCTGAGTCAGATCCGTGGCCCCTTGAGCTTTCGCAACAGTGACTTCAATGCCGATCGACTCAGTGCCCAGTTCGAGGATAGACCGGTGGCCTTGCAGGTACGGACGCCGAAAAATGGTGATGAAACCACCGTTATTGCCCAGACAACGATCGATCCACTTTTTGCGTTGCGGAACCAGACCAACAGTTTTTCCCAGGCTTTTCTCAGCCGTGTTTCTGGCAAGGCGCCCACGGAAATTCGGCTGACGCTTCCGCACCGGGGGAGCAACTTGTCCATTCAGGCAAAGAGTGATCTCGTTGGTGTGAGCAGTGCGCTGCCCGAGCCATTGAACAAGCCAACGGACAAACCTTGGCCGATGACCGCAAAATTGGCGCTTCAAGATGGTGTTTTGCGCACGCTGAGTTTGCATTCGGATGGCACGACCGTCTGGGATGCGGCGCTGGCCTTCAATCAGGCGGGTGATCTGGCCGAAGGCCGTGTTCGCAACGACGGGCAATCGCAATCGACGTCCTCCGTGCTAGAGTTGTCCCTGCATACACCCGTTTTCGATTGGGATCGCTGGCGACCGATCCTCCTGTCGCGTTCGTCCTCATCGTCCGATCAATCGCCCATTCCTACCTTCGATGTGCATTTGATTGCCGATCGGGTGCTCGCTTCCGGACAGGTATTCCCCGGCACTCGCCTGGACCTGCATTATGCGAATGATCGTTATGAGCTTCAGGCGAAAGGCGCGGCTCTGGCAGGACGGCTGATTTTCGATGGGCCAGCGGGCAATGCTTCGGGGCCTGGCCAGCTTTCCGTTCAGCTCAGTCGCTTGTATCTCAAGAGCGGCGACAGCGGCGGCGCCAGCTCTTCGACGACCGAAAATGATGCCTGGGATCTGGGTCAAATGCCCGGTCTCACCCTGCGCATCGATGATCTGAGATTCGATGCCAATCGTCTGGGGCGATTGTTTCTGGATATGCAGCCGTCTGCAACGGGCGCGACGCCATCGATGAACCTGTCCAGCATCGACTGGCGACCCAGCAATACTGTGTCAGTGGTCGGAAGCGGACAGGTCAGCGGCGCCGGGCGACAGCAGAAAACGCGACTCGAGTTCACTGCGGTGGGTAAGAATGTCGGTGGCACCCTGCGCAAGGCCATGGGTACGTCGCCCATCCAGGGCGGAGACATCGATGCGGGCGAAATCAAGCTCGACTGGCCGGGATCCCCCACGGCGTTTTCCATCGGCCATCTGAACGGTCAGGGTTCCTTTGCACTGGTCAACGGTCAGTTGAACGATGTGGATCCGGGCGCAGGGCGGTTGGCCGGTCTATTGAGCATTGGTGCGCTGACCCGCCGGTTGCGGCTGGATTTCAGCGATCTGGTCGACCATGGCTTGAGCTTCGATACGCTGTCAGCCAACTGGACTCTGACCCAGGGGGATTTTCATGTTGATCCTTTGACCCTGAAAAATGCCTCCGTCAAGGCCGTGGCGCAGGGGCGCACCCAACTGACCGATAATACCCTCGACTATACGGTCAAGGTTTATACGGATTTGGGTATGTTGCTGCCGATCATCGGTACGGTGGCGGGTGGTCCCCTGGTTGGGGGGGCGCTACTGGCGATTCAGCAGGCCATCAAATCAGCCGACAAACATCCTGACCCCGCGTTCATCTACCGGATTACGGGTACGATAGATCACCCGGACATCAAGACCGTCACCATCAAGCCCGAATCATTACCATGAACCCACTTTCTAAAATTGCGGTACTACAAATCAATGGACGAGCACTGTGGTCTGAGAATCAACCCGTGATCGAGCGGTTGGTTCGAGATGCCGCAGCGCTGGGTGCGCGTGTGGTGGTGATGCCGGAAAATCTGTATGCGATGACGGCCGCCCCGCGCGCGCTCGTTGACATGGGCTTCGACCCCGAGGATGCCCCGGTTGTCTGGTTGCGGGATCTCGCGCGCCGGCACGATGTGTGGCTGGTGGCGGGCACCTTGCCCATTCGTGCCACCGATCTACCTGCCAAGCTCTATTCCCGCTGTTTCGTGATCGATGCGGCGGGTGAAATCAGGGCGCAGTACGACAAGATTCATTTGTTTGACGTTACGGTGCCCCAGTTCAGTGAAGCGCATCAGGAATCCTACCGGGAGTCGGATCTGTTTGAGGCGGGTTCGACGCCGGTCGTGGTGGATACGCCGGCGGGCCGTCTGGGACTCGCGATCTGCTTCGATCTGCGTTTTCCAGAACTGTTCCGCCGTCTGGTCGAGATGGGGGCGACTTGCGTTTGTCTTCCGGCTGCGTTCACCGAGGCGACCGGGCGAGCGCATTGGGAACCCCTGCTGCGCGCGCGCGCGATCGAAAACCAGATTTATCTGGTCGCTTCGGCCCAGGTCGGTCGGCATGCCAGTGGTCGTCAGACCTACGGGCACAGCATGATCATCGACCCCTGGGGGCAGGTGCTGGCCAATGCCAACACCGTGGCGGACTGTTTGATTACGGCGGAGATCGATCCTCAGGTTCAGAGCCATATTCGAAACCAGTTTCCCGTGTTGGCCCTGCGCCGCCTGAAGGGGTAGGCATTTCTCTGGCCCTGATTCCGGCGTGCTTTGGGATGACGCCGGGCACCAAGCCAAGTAACATGGTTCGATTCAGGCAGACGATGCGCGAGACCACCCCGGTCTCTCGTATAATAGTAGGGATTCAGTAGCAGGCCCCATCGATGACGACCCACCAGACCGACGATTTACGCATTCTCAATATTCATAACCTTCTCTCGCCCGAGCAGATCCGGTCGGAGTTTCCGTTGACCGAGCGGGGGGCCGCCACGGTCGTTGAAACCCGTCGGGCCATCCGTTCGATTCTGAATCGTGAAGATGATCGCCTGATTGTGGTGATGGGCCCGTGTTCGATTCATGATGTCAAGGCAGCGCGGGAATATGCTGCCCGCCTCAAGACGCTGTCCGATACGGTGTCTGAGGATATCCTGCTGATCATGCGCGTCTATTTCGAAAAGCCGCGCACGACCGTGGGCTGGAAGGGATTGATCAACGATCCCAACCTCGATGACAGCTATGAAATCAACAAGGGTCTGGGTGTCGCCCGACATCTGTTGGTGGATCTGGCTGACATGGGGGTCCCGTCGGCCACCGAATACCTGGATCTGATCAGTCCGCAGTATGTGTCCGATGCCGTTTCCTGGGGTGCCATCGGCGCCCGTACGACTGAATCGCAAGTCCATCGGGAATTGGCTTCGGGGCTTTCCTGCCCGGTCGGTTTCAAGAATGGCACCGACGGCGGTTTGCAGGTGGCGATCGATGCCATTCGCGCGGCGGCCCGCCCACACCATTTCCTGTCGGTGACCAAGGCGGGGCAGTCGGCCATTTTCTCCACGTCGGGCAATGTCGATTGCCACATCATCCTGCGGGGCGGGAAAAAACCGAATTTCGACGCCAATAGCGTGAACGAGGCACTCGAGCAGCTTCGGGCTGCCGAGTTGAACGAAGCGCTGATGATCGATTTTTCACATGCCAATAGCCAAAAGCAGCATGCGCGGCAAATCCAGGTGGCTGATGATGTCGCAACCCAGATTGCGGCAGGCAATGCAGGCATTGTCGGTGCCATGGTCGAGAGCCATCTGATCGGTGGGCGTCAGGACGTCCACCCGGGGCGCCCTCTGGTCTACGGGCAAAGCATTACCGATGCCTGCATCGGCTGGGAGGATAGCGTGGGTATCATCCAGCGACTGGTCGAGGCCGTTCGGGTCCGCCGGTCGGGCGGTGGTGTTCTGCCAGATGCCAGCGGTCCAAGTAACTGTGATACGCCGAACTCATGAATTTCCGGTGTGTATGAAGCGAAAAAACCGGGAGCGTGATGGTATGAATAATTTCACGGTGTATCTAGCCCGGCCCCTGCGTCGGGGCATTGCACACTTTCGGTTGATACCGACCATCCATGGGATGTATTTACTGCTACTGGTTGCGCTATTGACCGGTACACCGGCGGGCGCCGCCGACCTGCCGACATCCCCAGTCGGATCTTCGGACAAGGTCGTGTCGCCTGTGGCGAAATCACCGATCGAAAAGCCCAAGGCCGCAGTTGCTGCTACGAAATTCATTACCCGAGCTGGGAAGATCACCGCGGTCACGGTTCTGCCGAATGGGGCCTGGGTCACTCGGGAGTTGGATGTGCCCTGGTCCGCGCCCGGGATGCAGATTGTGCAGATCACCGATCTTCCCCGCGATATCGAGCAAGGCAGCGTTCAGATTCAAAGTGAAGCGATGAACTTGAGTGCCCCCATGCAATGGCATGACCGGCCGGTTGATGAATCGGCGGATTTCCATGCCCTTGAACTTCAGATTGAGGCATTCAAAAAGCAGTTGACCAAGGCGAATGACGAACTTTTGGCAGCCGGGACGCGATTGTCGATTTTTCAGGCTCAGATGGCTACGCCAGTACCCGAAAGGAAACATGGGCCCACGATTGGTGCTTTTTTGACGGACACCAAGGCACGAGATCGATTCGATCGTCTGCTGACGCGTCTGCTGGTTGCCCGTAGACACGCTCAGGATGCTGTCGACGGGGTATTGCAGCAGATCAAGGCTGCGGAGCAGAAACAGGATCAGATGCGCCAAAAAGGGGCCAGTTTGATGCTTGCATTGCCCCTGACGTTGGATGTCGACCAAAAAACACCCGCTACGCGTGTTGTTCAGATCCGCTATCGGGTAAAAGATGCGCATTGGGTGCCCATCTACCGCGGGGATCTGGAAACGCGTTATGTCCCGACGGACAAAGGGGGGGCGACTGTACCCGATGCCGTGACTACCGCCCCCCAAACGACATCGGTATTGCGCTGGTCGCTGGTGGCCGAGGTCAGCCAGACGACGGGTGAGAGTTGGCAGGATGTTCCGCTGACACTGTCGCTGCTCGATACGCGTCGATATTATCCGGTGCCCAAACTGGATCAATGGATCATCGGTTTCACGGCCCAGACGAAACCAGGCATCAACCTGCGGGCGAATGCTGTCCGGCAGAACGCTGAAATGGCCGCCAAATCATCACCATTCACATCTGCCGACGAGACGGGCTTCAATGCGGAGTTCCGCAGCGTCGCACCGGTCACCATCACCAGCACTCCGTCCGCGACGGTCATTCCGCTTTTACAGCATGAATTCCCGGCGGAAACGACCGATCTCATCACGCCAAGCATTTCTCCTCTGGCGATTCTTTCGGCGCGCTTTACCCTGAATAACGCAACACCTTTACCCGCAGGCGTATGGCAGTTGTTTCTGAATGGTGCACAGATCGGCAGCGTCCATGAACCGGCGTTGGGGCCGATGAAAAAGATGGCACTGAGTTTCGGGGTAGATCGACGGATTGAAGTCACGGTTGATCGTCCCGCCGACCAGCGTGATGAGAACGGATTGATCGGGAAAGCGCAGCAAGTGATTCGTCGGCGCGTGATTTCGATACAGAGTCAACATCAGCAACCGATGCCGGTCACCGTATTGATGAACCTTCCGGTTGCGGAGGATGCGGAGCTTGCTGTCGCCCCGCTGGCCGACAACACCCCGCCCAGTGACAAACAGTATGATGGTCAGGATGGGGTGTGGGCCTGGTCGAACCAGATCAAGCCTGGACAGAAAATCACGATCAATTTCGGTTTCCGGTTGCGATGGCCGGCGGACAAGAATTTGTATGGTTTTTAATGTGTATTTTCACGGACGATTAAGGAGCGTGTACTCATGATGGATTTGGTAATGGCGGGCGGCGGGATGATGATTCCCATCATTCTTGCTTCGGTAATCGCATTGACGATTATCATCGAACGGTTATGGTCGTTGCGCTACAACCGCTTGATGGGGGGAGATCCCGTGGGCACGGTGGAAAGCTGGCTGGCGAGCGGCCAGATATCTTCCCTCAAGATTGCGGAATTGGCCCGGTTATCCCCGTTGGGGATGGTTCTTGCGGCCGGCCTCCAGGGGCACGACTCTCCCGAGGCCATGCGCAGTCGCATCGAGGATACCGGTCGTCATGTGGCGCATCAGATGGAGCGTTACCTCAATACCCTGGGTACGATTGCCGTGATCTCGCCCTTGCTGGGTTTGCTGGGGACGGTGGTCGGTATCATCGATGTTTTCCAGTCCATCACGGCAAGTGGCGGCGCCTCTGCCATCAACCCCGAATTGCTGGCTGGCGGGATTTCTAAGGCACTGGTTACCACTGCCGGCGGGATCATGGTGGCCGTGCCAGCCTATATCTTTCATCGCTATTTTCGCGGCCTGGTCGATGAGCGCATCATCGAGATGGAGCGCGAAGCGATTCGTCTGGTGGATTTGATCCACCCGGTCGATGCGCGCAAGCGCTGAGGGGGAGAGCCATGCAATTTCGTCAAAAACCGCGGGAAGAGCTTGAACTCAATCTGATCCCGCTGATTGATGTCATCTTCATGCTGTTGATATTTTTCATGCTGACAACGACCTTCGTGCATGACCGTACGCTCAACGTGACCTTGCCCGTTTCAAGTCAGGGCACGGAAAAGAGCGCGCCGGTGAAGGATCACGTGATCGAGATTGCGCAGGATGGGCGTATCGCGATCGATGGCAAAATTCTGGGGGCGGATAAGATTTTGCCGGTATTGAAAGGCATTGCGGCCGATCAGCAGCCCGTTGTGGTCTGGGCTGATGCCGATGTGGTCAACCAGAAGGTCATCACGGTGCTGGATCTCGCGCGCAAGGCCGGGATCACCAAAGTCGGCCTGGGAACGACCCCCGTCAAATGATGCATGCAACTTCACTACAACCGGCGCCCGGCTGGCAAACCTATCGGCGGTTGTTGGTATACACCCGGCAATATGTGCGGGTGCTGGTGCTTGCGATCATCGGTATGGTTGGCGCGGCACTCACCGAGGTTGCCTTTGCCGCCTTGATGAAGCCCCTGCTGGATGGCAGCTTCGTGAATCGCGATCCGGCCATTATTCATGCCATGCCCCTGTTGCTGTTAGGGGTTTTTGCGGTGCGGATGGTTGCCGAATTTGTCTCCGGATACGGCATGGCCTGGGTTGGTCGTTCGGTGATTCGCGATCTCAAGCGCGACGTTTTTGATCAGGTATTGCAGCTTCCCGTTCGTTTTTTTGACCGGGTGGCTGGCGGAGAGATATTGACCCGCCTCAATTATCAAAGCGAACAGGTTTCCGAAGCGGCTTCCCGGGCATTAACCACGCTGATTCGCGACAGCCTCACGGTTGTGGGTCTGATGGTCTGGTTGTTGATTCTGAGCTGGGAGCTGGCCTTGTTTATTGTGGTGTTGGCGCCGGTGCTCGTCGTGCTGGTCGGCGGTATATCACGGGCTTTTCGACGCTATGCGCGTCGGATTCAGGACTCGATGGGGCAGGTGTCCCACGTTGCCGAAGAGGTGATCAACGGTCACCGAGTCGTTAAGTTGTATGGTGGTGAGGAATTTGAAACGGCGCGTTTTGCCCGAATCAATGCCCAGAATTTTCGTGACTTCATGAAAATGCAGGCGGTAACCGCCATTTCCTCACCGCTGACCCAGTTTGTTCTCGCCCTGGGTATTGCGGGGATTGTCTGGTTCGCGACCACCGGTGATCGGATGCAGTCCATCAGCGTGGGCACCTTCGTGTCTTTCCTTACCGCCCTGAGCCTGATGCTTGCGCCCATGAAGCGCTTGATCGGCGTGAATGCCGTCCTGCAACGGGGTATCGCTGCGGGAGAAAGTCTGTTCGGCCTGCTCGACGAGCCACGTGAAAACGATGCACCCGACGCGGTGCCGGTGGATCGTGTCAGTGGCCGCATTACCTTTGAGAACGTCGGCTTGCGGTATAGCACCGGCGAATCCGCTGCCTGGGTGCTCAAGGATCTTTCACTCACGGTGCCTGCGGGGCAAACCGTCGCCCTGGTCGGGCGCAGCGGTGCGGGTAAATCCAGCCTGATTGCGAGCTTGCCGCGTTTTGTGGAAATCGAATGCGGAGATATCCGTCTCGATGAGCACTCGATCAGCCAGATGAGTCGGCAGGATCTTCGCCGACAGTTTGCTTATGTGAGCCAGGATACGGTGCTCTTCAATACCTCGGTGGGCGCCAATATTGCCTACAGTGATGGCGGGCAGGGGGACGAGGCCCGAATTCGTGCGGCCGCGGCGGCGGCTTATGCCTTGGAGTTCATCGAAAAACTGCCGCAGGGATTCGATACCCCGGTGGGCGAGAATGGTGTGCTGCTCTCCGGCGGGCAGCGTCAGCGACTGGCTATTGCCCGGGCGTTGTATCGCAATGCCCCGATCCTGATTCTGGACGAGGCAACGTCGGCACTGGATACCGAATCCGAACGCTATATCCAGGCGGCGCTCGACAATCTGAGCCGTGGCCGTACCACGCTGGTGATCGCGCATCGCCTGTCGACCATCGAGCACGCTGATTTGATTGTGGTGCTCGATCAGGGGCGCATTGTCGAAACCGGGCAGCATCACGGGCTCCTCGCCGCCAATGGCGCCTATGCGGCGCTCTACCGATTGCAATTCAGTAATGCCTCGGTCGCCGAGGCGGCCCTCTAAATGCGCTACCCAGGATTCTGGCAACGTCGGGCGATTCGTAGTTTGTTCTTGTTCCCGCTGGCAGCCCTGGTGTGCTGGATTGCACAGAGGCGGCGGCGCAGCGCTACGAAAGGGGAAGGGGTCGTCAATATCGATCGCCCGGTTTTCGTGATTGGCAACCTGACGGTGGGTGGCACCGGCAAGACGCCCATTCTCATCGCACTTGCCCGAATTTTGACCGAGAACGGCTATTCCGTGGGCATTATTAGCCGCGGGTATGGAGTTCGGATCGGTGTCGAACCGCGCGATGTCGCGGAAGCGACCGGGGCGTCCGATGTGGGTGATGAACCTTGGCTGATTCATCAAAAGCTGGATCTGCCCGTGATGGTGCACCCTGATCGTGTCCGTGCGGCGCAGCAGCTTCGGGCACGCTACCCGGAAGTCGATCTGATTCTGAGCGACGATGGCCTGCAGCATCATCGACTGGGCCGCGCCTTCCAAATGGCCGTGGTCGACGGTAGTCGTCGATTCGGCAATGGATTTTGTGTGCCAGCAGGTCCTCTGAGGGAACCCTTGACTGCACGTGCCGCGATGGATTTTATCGTGGTGAACGGCACGCCCTTTGAACCCGGCCAGCTGTCAGCGCGGTTTGAAATGACGACCGTGCACGATCTGTATGACGAGCAGACACAATCTCTGGACGAGTTCATTTGCCTACATCAGGGACAGACGATTCAAGCGCTTGCGGGTATCGGCAATCCAGCGCGTTTTTTTGATGCCCTGCGCGATCGTGGATTGGTAATCAAGAGTTACTCGCTGGATGATCATCAGCCGACACCACGCGGTTTGTTGGTGCATTTGCGTCGCTCTGGGTTGCCGGTGCTGATGACAGAAAAAGATGCGGTGAAATGGCGGCAGAATCGGCCGGCATGGCACAATCAGCCGGGGCAGATATTTGCTGTTTCTGGCCGGATGATTCTTGATGAGGCGCTGATCGACGCCGTTCTGACCCGTCTGGATGCCTATCGAACCGGCTGTGCCCCGATCACGGAAAAATAGACCCCAAGTGAATCTGTTGTCTTTGCTATCCTTCAGCATATGCTAATATACCATGATTGTTATGTGGTAATTGACCGGCGTGGCGAGATAGCATTTAAGCTGTATTTGAATTTTGCTGTTTTCGATCAATGACTTTGGAGTTTAGATATGGACAAGCGTTTGCTTGAAATCCTGGTTTGCCCCGTGACCAAGGGTCCGCTGATTTACGACAAGGACAAGCAGGAGTTGATTTCCCTGTCTGCTCGACTGGCCTATCCGATACGCGATGATATTCCGGTGATGCTGGAATCCGACGCGCGCGAATTGGCATCCGATGAATACGAGGCATTGCGCGCCACACATCCGGCGGATTCCACCGCGTCATGAGTCACCCGCCGTTCTGCGTCATCATCCCTGCTCGGATGAGTTCCACGCGTTTGCCGGGGAAACCGCTGGCCGATATCCACGGTCGGCCGATGTTGGCCTGGGTTCATGATTGCGCCCTGGCCTGTGGTTCGGACGAAATCGTGATCGCCACCGATGACGAGGTGCTCCGGTCCGCGGCGGAAGCGTTTGGTGCGCGTGCCGTTCTGACCAGTGACCAACATCAATCCGGGACGGATCGATTGGCCGAAGTGGTGGATCAGCTGGCGATTTCGGATGACACGATCGTCGTGAACCTGCAGGGGGACGAACCCCTGATGGCCCCGGAACTGCTTCGACAGGTTGCCCGTCTGCTGGCGGATCATCCAGAGGCGGCATTGTCCACCCTGATGGTCCCGATTCTGACGCAGGAAGAGTTTCTCGACGCTTCTGCCGTAAAAGTTGTGGCAAATGATCGGGGAGAGGCGCTGTATTTTTCACGTGCGCCAATCCCGTACGATCGCGACCGTCAGAGCGTGGAGGGTGATGTGCTTGGTTTTCGGCACTTGGGGCTGTATGCCTACCGGGCCGGGTTTCTACGCCGTTTTGCGCACAGCCCCATGAGTCGCCTGGAATCGCTGGAAAAGCTCGAACAGCTGCGCGCGTTGTCGATGGGTGAGCGGATTGCTATCACCATTGCCGAGCGCATTCCCCACGCCGGCGTCGATACCCAGGCGGACCTTGAACGGGTGCGCTCTGTTCTGGCTCGAGACGGCATGCACGCACCACCCTGATCTTTTAGCCGTGCGCCCAAGCGGGCGTCACCGTTTTTTGCTTTTCCCCTATTTTTTCCCCGCCAAAAACAGTTTCCTGCGGCCTTGGCACGGGGACGGCTGTCTTCATCAATCGTGATTGCGAGGTATGTGAATGAGTATGGATCGGTTTCTTTCTGGAAATGAGTATGTTCTGCGGTCAACGCAAACCATTCAATCGCGCACCGATGTGCGTGGCGTAATCACCTTCGTCAACCGTACCTTGACTGAGGTGTCTGGCTATACACGGGAAGAACTGGTGGGTGCGCCGCACGCTCTCTTGCGTCATCCCCAGATGCCGCGGTCGATCTATTACGTGCTTTGGGAAACGATTAAGGCCGAGCGCGAATTTTACGGTTATGTCAATAATCGTGCGAAGAATGGGGATAACTACTGGGTGATTACTTATGTCGCCCCGCATTATGCGCCGGACAAAGTTCTGGATGGCTTCAGCTCCGTCCGTCGAGCCCCCCTGCGGGAGCGGATTCCGGAGTGGGCGGATATCTACGCACAATTAAACCGCGTGGAGGCCAACTATCCCCGTAAGGAGCAATGCGAAGCGGGCAGGGACTGGCTGGGCAACTATCTCCATAAGCGCACGCGCTACACGGATTTGACCCAGTATGTGCTCTCAGGATTGTGATTCGGCGTCTGACTGGGAAGCCTGTTTTTTAGCTGCAGTGCGTTTCAGACGGATGATGAGAAAAATGATCCAGAACAGGATGGCCAGAACACCGGCACCATAGCCCAGATAGGCCGTGCAGAGGACGATGCTGCCGAGAATGGCGCTGATGAGCAGGAATTCAAAGGTGGAACGCTGAATACGCATAAAGATCCGCAGGGTTAGGTGGGAGAAACTAGGTTGGGGAGGGCTTCTTCCGGTGCATCATGCTTGCCGGGAAGGGCTGGACAGGAAATACATAATAGCTGCAATGGATGCTGCCCCCTACTGTGTACCTGATGAACGAGCCCAGGCGCGATGTGGATAATGTCCCCCGGTACGATGGCGAATTGTTCGGGACCCAGGGTCATCAATCCGGCCCCGTTCAAAATATGCCAGACCTTTTCCCCATGGGGATAGGGCGGCCATTCTGCCATCTGTCCGGCGGCAAGCTCCAGTTCCGTGAGGCTGAAATGTTCGACAGCATGCTGTTCGGGTACCATCAAATGTCGCATGGTCACGCCGTCGACATCGTGTACGGTTTCGGCATGGGCGCGGTGATTGAGGTACGATTGCCGATCAGGTAGTCCGCGTGATTTTTTCCGTTTTCTTTCTGACACTTTTTTTGAAGTTTCCTAATGTTATGTATCCGTGTTGCCCTGCACATTCACGCGTAGGCCGAGCGCTCCGTCAGGCAACGTGACCATCCACTCAGAGCCGTGTATTTACCCATCATGCTAAACGATATCCCCCCCGAAGACCTTTCTCCGACTGTTGATCTGACCCCGGATGAGCGTTGGTCCCTGTTTGCGGGGCAAACCGCCCGCATTGAGTGGAATGAGCTGGCGCCTTTATTTGCACGCGGGCAAGTGGTCGTCGTGGATGCATCGCTGGATTTGGTCGATGTGGCCGTCGCCGTCGCTGATGATAACAAGTCCTTGGTCGAACAGTGGATGCAGCAGAAGCTGTTCGGGCTTCTGGACACCCAAACAGCCAGCGCCTGGGCACAGGGCGCAACGCCAGTCTGGGCCGTCGTTGTTCATCCCTGGGTTCTGGCGCAGGCACGACAGATCCAGTGATCGACAAGTCGTCGAGCTGATGACGTTCCATACGTTGACAGTCGGTGCAAATAATTCAATAGTAGGCTATTAATTTATCCACCAAATCTCTTTCAACGAAATCCAGGAGCTTCTTCATGAGTGCCGATTCCAATCTGCTGCAACCCACAACCTTTGGTGCTATTTCATTGGCCAACCGGGTCGTCATGGCCCCGTTGACTCGCTGCCGTGCCGGCGCGGGCAACGTCCCGACCGATCTGATGGTGGAATATTATCGCCAACGGGCTTCGGTGGGCCTGATCATCAGCGAAGCTACTCAAATCATGCCGGAAGGGCAGGGATATCCGAGCACGCCGGGCATCCACTCGGCTGAGCAGGTCGCGGGTTGGCGGAAGATCACCGACGCCGTGCATAAAGCCGGCGGAAAGATGGTGCTTCAACTCTGGCACGTGGGTCGGGTGTCCCACTCCGAATTCCAGCCGAATCAAGCCTTGCCTGTTGCGCCGTCAGCCATTGCCATACCGGGAGAGGGGTATACGCCTTCAGGTATGAAAAAGCCCTACGAGACGCCGCGTGCACTGGAAACAGCCGAGATTCCCGGCATTATCGCGGCCTATGTGCAAGGTGCCAAAAACGCGATCGCGGCTGGCTTTGACGGTGTCGAGGTTCATGGCGCGAACGGTTATCTGCTGGATCAGTTCCTGCGCGATGGTAGCAACAAGCGTACGGATCGATATGGCGGTAGCCTCGAAAATCGTGCGCGTTTGCTGCTGGAAGTGGTCGAAGCGGTGACGGCTGCCGTGGGTGCGGAACGTACCGGTCTGCGTATTTCGCCCGTGCAGCCAGCCAACGGTATGAGCGACAGCAATCCGAAGGAAACATTTACCTATGTCGTTGAAAAGCTCAACGCCTATCCGCTGGCCTATCTCCACATTGCCGGAATGGGCGTTGATCAGCCCGGTGCCGCCGGTCCGGCCTTCGATCTCAATAGCCTGCGTCCGTTGTGGTCCGGTAAGCTGGTTGTCAACTACCGCTACGATCAGGCCAAGGCAGAGGCCGCCATTGCCAATGGGCACGCGGATGCCGTGGCTTTTGGGGTGCCGCTGATTGCCAACCCGGATCTCGTTGCTCGCATTGCCCGTGATGCCCCGTGGAATGAGGCGGATAGCAGCTCATTCTATGGTGGAGATGAGCACGGCTATACCGACTACCCGGTGCTCTCCACGCACTGAGCTTGCTGACAAACGTCTGCTACGTGCGTCAT
Organism: Halothiobacillus sp.; assembly: GCA_035531235.1. GTDB lineage: Bacteria > Pseudomonadota > Gammaproteobacteria > Halothiobacillales > Halothiobacillaceae > Halothiobacillus. The sequence continues at coordinate 24,759 of DATKTJ010000022.1, forward strand.
TTCACCCCGGCAACATGCCGGGGTTTTTTGTCATCAAATTGACGGAATTTTGCGGTGTTTCCATGCTAGGATCTCGTGAAATTTCGATCCCTTTGCACGGCTCGAGATGGCGTCAGGAAAAACCACCCGAGCAGGATTTGGATCATGGATGAGACCAACAAACAGACCCCTGATGACTCTGTGAAAGGAGTGCCGACTGATCAATCGCCGGTGCCCGGTGCCGCTCATCCCACCAAAGCCGCGCGCCTGCGCGGTTTTTTATTGCGTACTTTCCGGCGCGTGTCATTCCTGCTGGTACAGGGCGGTGCATTGATGCTGGGACGAATTGCCTGGCAGCCGCCTACCTGGCCACGCTCCGCCTATACATTGATGCGCCGCAAGCCGCGAGAAACGGCCGGCGTCCTCTTATCGGCGCTAGTGCTGGTCGCTGCGGGCTGGTGGGGGTACGACTGGTACCAGCATCGCCCCAAGCCGATTGACCCCCCCAAAGTGACGATATATGTCAGTCCGCCCGCCGTGACGGACTATACCCAAACCCCGATCACGATCCATCCGCTGGTCGTTGACTTCTCGGCTTCTGTTGCGCCCATTGCGCTGGTTGGAAAACCGGCCCGTGCGGGAATTGAACTTGAACCGAAAATGGCGGGTAGTTGGGTATGGCAATCGGATCGGGAGCTCGTATTCACGCCTGCCACCGATTGGCCGGTTGGTCAGGATTACACCCTCACCTTTGATCCCAAGACGGCGATCACCGCGGGTGTCCTCCTTGCCAAAACCCAGGTTGAATTCTCAACCGTCCGTTTCGGCATGTCGCTGACGGATCAGTCCTTCTACCAGGACCCTCAGGACCCACTTAAAAAATCAGCCGTTTTTGGGGTTCAATTCAATTATCCCGTTGATCCGGCGTCCTTTGAGCAGGCGGTATCGCTGGCCATGCTCGATACCAAGGGTAAGCCCGGCAAGCCTGAAAAGTTCACGGTGACTTACGACTTGCGCCATCTGAACGCCTATGTGCATTCGGCACCGCTGAGTGTGCCGCTGGATGAGCAACGGTTGCAGGCGCGTTTTGCTGCCGGCGTAAAAAGCATTCGGGGTGGCGCGGGGGGTGAAACGCCGCTGACCGGTGTCGCGCTCATTCCCGGCCTGTATTCGTTGTCATTGACAGGAGTTTCCATACAACTGGTGGATAACGATCGTTTTGAGCCAGAGCAAACCCTGATCGTGACGACGTCATCGCCGGTGACGAGCAAAGACCTCAACGAGAAAATCCAGGCTTGGCTGCTGCCTGAGCGGACCGATCATCGGGGTTGGTATCCCGGCATCGTGAGTGAGTCGGTGCTTGCGGGATCGGCGCGGCTGCCGTTGACGATGCAGCCCACGGAGCGCGAGACAGACGCCACCCATGGCTTAACGCTGTCGGCTGAACCGGGGCGTTATATCTATGTGCGGATCGGGCAGGGGCTCAGTGGCTTCGGCGGTTATCTCTTGGGTAAACCG
>DATKTJ010000023.1:0-61735 GCA_035531235.1 Halothiobacillus sp.
CTCAGCCATTATGGTAAAGCCAGTCGAGCAGGGCATCCTGTACGCGGCTGCCGCCTCCGTTCTGCACGTTCTGCTCGTTCTGCATGATGACGATCACATAGCGGCGGCCCGATTCGGTGATCATGTACCCGGCGCCCGCCCGCACATCTTTCAGGGTGCCGGTCTTGAGGTGGATCATCCCGCGGGCCGGTTCGCCACGCAGCCGTTTGCGCATGGTGCCGTCCACACCGGCAATCGGCAGGGAGGACATGAGTTCCGGCATGATCGGGCTGTCCCAGGCATAGCGCAGCAGTTCACCCATCTGTCGGGGCGAGATGCGGGCCTTGCGCGAGAGGCCGGAGCCGTTCTCGATGTCGAAACCCTGCCAGTTCATGCCGATCTGCTTGAGCCACTGGTCGATGGCGGTTTTGGCCTTGAGCGGTGTGCCGGGGGCACCTTTGATTTCCGCACCGATGGTGAGAAAGACCTGCCGCGCCATGAGGTTGTTAGACCACTTGTTCTGCAAATAGAGGTACTGGGTCAGGTTATCGGAGTTGTGCTGGGCGAGGAACACCGCCGAAGACGGGGTGACACCCTCATTCCAGAGGCCATCGATCTTGCCGCCCTGCTGGCTGAGCATGTGTTTGAAGGCGTAATAGATGGCATCGTTGGCATTGCCGGCGACGAAATAGTACTGGTCGGGCGTGCATTGAGCGCTGTAGGTGCCGTTGACGTCGATGCTGGGGGTATTGGTGTCCGATCCCTGCACGACGATGCTGGGTTGATTGGCGCGACTCGTACAGGGACCCTTGACGAGTTTGAGGTCGTTTTGCACCTGCAGGTTGGGATTGGGTGGCCAGGCGCGAACGACGGCGCCGCCTCCGGTCCGATCCGGCGGGGTAATCAGCACGCTGGTGGCGCGATTATCCAGTAGCAGGGCTTGGGGCAGGGCGTTGTAGACTCGTTCGGGGTGGTTGTCGAAATCGCTGGGATCGGAGGGACCCGGATCGAAATAACTGTTGTCCAGGATCAGCTTGCCCGTGATTTCCCGCACACCCAGATTATTGAGCTGACGCATCAGGTCCCAGAGGTCTTCGCTGCGGAACCAGGGGTCGCCGGAGCCCTTGATGTAGACATTCCCGTGAATGACGCCGTTGACGGGCAAGGCGTCGGCATACACTCGGGTGGTCCATTGGAAATTGGTGCCGAGGATGTCCAGCGCCGCCACGGAGGTGACGAGTTTCATCACCGAGGCAGGGTTGAACAGGTCGTCCGGCAGGTGGGTGATCAGCGGTTTGTTGCTGTCGACGGCCTGAACCCAGATGCCGAGGTCAGCCGCATTGAGCTTCTGCGCGCGCAGCGTGTCCAGCACGGTTTTGGGTAGCCCCGTCTCGGCGGCCAGGACCGGCGAGACGCCGACCATAAAACCGGTCAGCCCGAACAGGCTGGCAACGACAAGATTCTTGAGTACGAGACAGAATCGACGCATGGTGGGGCTGCTCTGGCGGGTTGCCGTTAATGAACGGATGATCAGGAATGGAACTGGCAGAAATAGGCGACGTCTGCGGTGCAGCGCATCTGGAGGTTGCTGTTGGCAGGCGCCTCGAACACGGTTCCGGCTGGCGCCTTGAACTCTGCGGCATCATCGATGGTAACAAACATTTCGCCGGCGACCACGGTCATGGTTTCTGCGGCCTTGAGCGGGAAGAGATAGGTGCCGGGCTGGAGTACACCAACGCTGGCGCCGTCTTTGGCAAAATCGAAACGCAGGGATTGAACGGCATCATCGTGGTAGCGGCTGTGTTTGATGGTCATGGTGCTTCCTGAAAACGGGTTAAATGGTGATTGGAAACCGAATGGAACGTCTTTCGGCAGGTTCGATTTGGTGGCGCAGTCTAGCTGAATATTCGGGGAATTTTTAGTGGGCGATTCGTCCCGGTGGCCGCATCCGTGTGGCAATGCGATACACTACGCGGCCTTGAAAATGCAACGTGAATATCACCCATGATCGAAATCAATCCGATCCTTTTCAAAATCAAAGACCTGTCAGCGCGCGCCGCCGCGTTGAGGGGGTATCTTTGACTTTGATGTCAAGAAAGAACGTTTAGAAGAAGTCGACCGCGAGCTCGAAGTGCCGGACATCTGGAATAATCCGGAGCAGGCTCAGGCGCTGGGGCGCGAACGCGCATCGCTGGCCCGTGTGGTGGAAACCCTGTCCGATATGGCGAAGGGGCTGCAGGATAATGCCGATTTGGCGACCATGGCCGCCGAAGAGGACGATGAGGAGACGGTCGCATCCATCGAAAAGGATGTCGCGGAATCCGAGCGGCAGATCGCCGATCTGGAGTTCCGCCGGATGTTCTCGGGCGAGATGGACGAATCGAATGCCTTCCTCGATATCCAGGCCGGCGCAGGCGGTACCGAGGCGCAGGATTGGGCCAGTATTCTGCTGCGCATGTACCTGCGCTGGGGCGATCGGCGCGGCTTTCAGACCGAGGTGGTCGAGATGTCGGATGGCGATGTGGCCGGCATCAAATCCGCGACCATCCACTTTGTCGGCGAGTATGCCTTCGGTTGGTTGCGCACGGAGATCGGGGTGCACCGACTGGTGCGCAAGTCGCCCTTCGATTCGGATAACCGGCGGCATACCTCGTTTGCTTCGGTATTCGTCTCGCCCGAGATCGATGACCGCATCAATATCGAAGTGAACCCGTCGGATATCCGCGTCGATGTATATCGGGCCTCCGGCGCGGGCGGACAGCACGTTAACCGGACCGAATCGGCGGTGCGTTTTACCCACTTGCCGACCGGCATCGTCGTGGCCTGCCAGAATCAGCGCTCGCAGATCCAGAACCGCGATCACGCGATGAAGCAGTTGAAAGCCAAGTTGTACGAACTGGAAATGCAGAAGCGTCGGGCCGTCAGCCAGGCGCTGGAAGAGACCAAATCGGATGTATCCTGGGGCAACCAGATCCGCTCCTATGTGCTCGATCAGAGCCGGATCAAGGATTTGCGTACCGGGTGCGAAACCGGCAATACCCAGGCCGTGCTCGACGGGGATCTCGATCCCTTCATCGAGGCCAGTTTGAAAAGCGGGCTGTAGGCAATGGCTTCGCGCACCCCGACCCGTATCGACCGAGCGCCCCGCACTACGGGCGTTTCCGACCATTCATCTACCGGAAGTTGACCAGCATGTCCGATATCTCTGATTCCCCAGCCACCGAAGTCATCGACGAAAACCGCCTGATTGCGGAACGCCGCGACAAACTCAAGCGGATTCGGGAAACCGGCAATGCGTTTCCGAACGACTTCCGACGGGATGCCAGCGCGGGCGATCTACAGGCGCAATACGCAGACAAGGACGCCGGGTTTTTTGATGAAAACCCGCTTCGGGTCATCGTGGCGGGGCGTGTGATGGCCAAACGGGTGATGGGCAAGGCAAGTTTCCTGTCGATTCTCGATCACACCGGCCGCGTTCAGCTTTATGTGGCGCGCGATGCCTTGGGCGAGGCCGTTTACGATGATTTCAAGACCTGGGATATCGGCGATATCGTCGGTGGTGAAGGTCTGCTGTTCAAGACCAACAAGGGCGAGCTCTCGGTCAAGGTCGATAGCCTGCGTCTGCTGACCAAGAGCCTGCGTCCGCTGCCGGATAAATTCCATGGCATGTCCGATACCGAGCAGCGCTATCGTCAGCGCTATGTCGATCTGATCATGAACGAGCCGGTGCGCGAAACCTTTCGCAAGCGCACCCAGATCATCCAGTTCATTCGTAATTATCTGAATGCCAAGGATTTCCTGGAAGTCGAGACGCCGATGATGCACGTCATCCCCGGCGGCGCTTCGGCCAAGCCGTTCACGACCTTCCACAATGCGCTGGATATGGATCTGTATCTGCGGATAGCCCCCGAGCTGTATCTGAAGCGGCTGGTGGTCGGCGGCTTCGAGCGGGTCTACGAGATCAATCGCAACTTCCGTAACGAAGGGCTGTCGACTCGGCACAATCCCGAATTCACCATGATCGAGTTCTATCAGGCCTATGCCGATTACATCGATCTGATGGACATGACCGAGGACTTGCTGCGTCAGCTGGCGGCAAACGTATGTGGTTCGACGACCCTTACCTATCAGGGTACCGAATTCGATTTCACCCAGCCGTTTGCCCGGTTGTCGGTCGTCGATGCGATCCTGGCGCATAACCCGAGCCTCACCCGCGATGACATTACCGAAATTGGTCGTGCGCGCGCCGTGGCCGAAGGCCTGGGGATCAAGCTCAAGGACAGTTACGGTCTGGGCAAGATCCAGATCGAGATCTTCGAGGAAACTGCCGAGCACAAGCTGATCCAGCCGACTTTCATTACCGAATATCCGGCCGAGGTGTCTCCGCTGGCACGACGTAGTGATGCGGACCCGTTTGTGACCGATCGTTTCGAGTTTTTCGTGGGTGGTCGCGAGATCGCCAATGGCTTCTCGGAATTGAACGACGCCGAAGATCAGGCCGAGCGGTTCCGCAAGCAGGTGGAAGACAAGGATGCCGGGGATGAGGAGGCCATGCATTTCGACGCGGACTATATTCGCGCGCTGGAGCACGGCATGCCACCGACGGCGGGTGAGGGGATCGGCATCGACCGGTTGGTGATGTTGCTGACCGACGCGCCGTCGATCCGCGACGTGCTGTTGTTCCCGCACATGCGGCCGGAGTAATCGGCAGGGGCTTTGGTCTCAACTGCCTGAAAATTCGCTATCCCCCGTCATTATCGCCCCACGCCTGATCGGTTTTTTTAGTCGTCCGGCGGGGGCTGCGGTAGTCTGTATTTATTTGAATCCCGCAGGACTGGCAGGTGGCCAACTCCGCGGGCCGATCATCAGACTGTTTGGGAGGTTGAGGCATGGGCTTGTTTGGCAATAAGGCGGATCCGGTGAAGTCAGCGGCCTTGAAAGAGGCGATCGGCGCGCTTGTCGACCCGCATAGCGGCGAATCCCTGGCGCGCGCTCAGGCGCTGGAACGCGTCGAGGTGCGCGGCGATCAGGGTGAGGTCGATATCGTGCTTGACTATCCGGCCGCCAGTTGGGAACCCGATCTCATTGCCCTGATCGAGCAAGTGGCGCGTACGGTCGACGGCATCCGGAACACGAAGGTGACCGTCGCCTTCGTCAGTCCGCTGGGTAGCCAGCAGCAGGGCAAGGCCATGCCCGGTGTGCGCAATATCATTGCCGTGGCTTCGGGCAAGGGCGGGGTCGGCAAATCCACCACCAGTGTCAATCTGGCGCTGGCACTGGCCGCCGAGGGCGCGCGCGTCGGCCTGCTCGATGCCGATATCTATGGTCCCAGCCAGCCGAAAATGCTTGGTGCCCGGGAAGAACCCCAAATTCAGGAAGACCGATCGATGCGGCCCGTGATGGCCCATGGTCTGCAAACCATGTCGATCGGGTATCTGGTCGACGATGAGACGGCGATGATCTGGCGCGGCCCGATGGTCACCTCCGCTCTGATGCAGTTGCTGAACGATACCCGTTGGGATCACCTCGATTACCTGATCATCGACATGCCGCCGGGCACGGGTGACATCCAGATCACCCTCGCGCAAAAAGTACCGGTTGCCGGCAGCGTGATCGTCACCACGCCTCAGGATATTGCCCTGCTGGATGCCCGCAAGGCCATCAGCATGTTCGAGAAGGTCAATGTGCCCGTGCTCGGGATCGTCGAGAACATGGCCCTGCATGTCTGTTCGCAGTGCGGTCATATCGAACATATCTTCGGTGAGGGCGGCGGCGCGCGTCTGGCGGCGGATAATCAGGTCGAACTGCTGGGGAGTCTCCCGCTTGATCTGCGCATTCGGACGGATCTCGACGAAGGTCTGCCTACCGTTATTCGGGCACCGGATTCGCCGATTACACGCGCCTACCGCGAAACGGCGCGCAAGCTGGCGGCGGTGCTGGGTCGTTCCCTGCGTAGCGGCGAACAGGATCAGGGGCCGCTGATCACCATCGAAGAGTAATCCGGATGTTGACCCTTGAGGTTCCCGGCCGCGCGACATTCGTGTTTCAGTATCTGGTCCTCGACTACAACGGCACTCTGGCTGAAGACGGCCATCTGCTGGCCGGGGTCGCTGCACGAATATCAGCGCTGGCCGATCAATTGGCGGTGCACGTTGTGACGGCCGATACCTTCGGTAGTGCGGCGCAACAACTCGGCGCATTGCCTGTCAGTCTGCACATCCTGCCCGCCATCGAGCAGGATGTGGCCAAACAGCAGTATGTCCAGTCCCTGGGGGCCGCGCAGTGCTTTGCGATCGGCAATGGCCGAAACGACGCACTGATGCTGGCCGAGGCGGGCTTGGGTGTTGCTGTGATTCAAGCCGAAGGCGCCGCGCGTGCGGCGGTCGAATCTGCCGATATTCTCTGTACATCCCTACTCGATGCATTGGATTTGCTCTTGATCCCCAAGCGGTTGATTGCCACATTGAGACTCTAGCGAGGCAACGCCCGCGCATTTTGAATCGATTGAACAGGAGTAGATATATGAGCAGCGTAACTTTTCTGGGTGAGCCCGTCGCAGTAGAAGGCAAACTTCCGATGGAGGGGCAGCCTGCCCCGGCATGGATGTTGACGGCCGAGGATATGAGCGAAAAAACCCTGGGTGACTTTGCCGGGAAGCAAAAAATACTCAATATTTTCCCAAGCATCGATACGCCGACCTGTGCGGCTTCGGTGCGGGCCTTCAATGCGAAGGCGGGTAGCCGTCCTGATACGGTCGTGCTGTGTATTTCTGCCGATCTGCCATTTGCCCAGAGCCGGTTCTGCGGCGCGGAGGGGTTGGATCACGTGGTTAATCTATCGACCTTCCGGCACCCGGAGTTTCTGACGAGCTACGGTGTTAAGTTGACAGAAGGGCCCTTGGCTCATCTGGCGGCGCGCGCTGTGGTCGTGATCGATGCCCACGATCAGGTCAAGTATGTAGAGCTGGTGCCGGAAATTGCCGACGAGCCCAACTACACTGCAGCGCTGGGCTCCCTGTAAACGCGGTGTTGATTTGCGATCCTGTGATAGGAGGATGACCGGATGTTAAGGCTAGGTGTGGATCTGGGCGGGACCAAGATCGAGGTGGCCGTACTTGACGATCAGGGTGAGACGCTTTGGCGGCAACGTCTGGCCACCCCGCAAGGGGATTACACGGGCACGATCGAAACCATGGCGACGCTCATTGAGCGGGCCGAGGCGGATGTGGGTCGGATGGATGCCATCGGTATCGGCACGCCCGGCACCGTATCCCCGCGCACGGGCCTGATGAAGAACGCCAATTCCGTCGTGCTGAACGATCGCCCCCTGAAAGGTGATCTGGAGCAACGACTCGGACGTGCCGTGGCGATGGCCAACGACGCCAACTGTCTGGCGCTTTCCGAAGCGCGGGACGGTGCGGCGACCGGGGCCAAGTCCGTGTTCGGGGTCATTCTCGGCACGGGTGTGGGGGGTGGGCTCGTCATCGACGGCGTGCTGCATGCCGGTCATAACGCCATTGCCGGCGAGTGGGGACATAATCCCTTGCCCTGGCCGGAGGAAGGCGAGTTCCCCGGACCGACCTGCTGGTGCGGGATGAAGGGCTGCATCGAACGCTGGCTGGCCGGACCCGGACTGGCGCGGGATTTTCATGCCGTCACCGGCCGCGAAGGCTCGGGGCATGACGTGGCGGTCTGGGCTGCAGAGGGTGATTCCGATGCCCGGGCGGCGCTGGATCGCTACACCCATCGGTTGGCGCGGGCGCTGGCGCATCTGATCAATATCGTCGATCCGGAAGTCATCGTGCTGGGCGGCGGGATGTCGAACGTCGCCAGCCTGTACGAAGACGTACCTCGGCTCTGGGACCGGTTCGTCTTTTCCGATCCGATCTCGACGCGTCTCGTCGCTCCGCAACACGGGGATTCCAGCGGCGTGCGCGGGGCGGCCATGCTGCCCAAGGCAGAATGATCGGTTCCCATCGATTTGGGCGGAATGACGCGAGCAGTTAAAGTGCCCCTCCTGTTTTCGCGCTTCCTGTCATTCCATCGGGTTTTCACGCATGTTGCCTGCTGTTCTCATCTTTCTTTTTACGCTTATCCTCGTCATCTGGCAGCCCAAGGGGCTCGGTATTGGCTGGAGCGCGTCTCTGGGTGCCGTGCTGGCCTTGCTGCTCGGTGTCGTGCATATCTCGGACATCGGCCTCGTCTGGGCGATCGTCTGGAATGCCACCCTGAGCTTTGTCGCCCTGATCATCATCAGTCTGTTGCTTGATGAGGCCGGGTTTTTCGAGTGGGCGGCCTTGCATGTCGCGCGCTGGGGGCGGGGTAGCGGGCATCGTCTGTTTGCCTTGCTGGTTCTTCTGGGCGCGGCCGTGGCGGCCCTGTTCGCCAACGATGGCGCGGCGCTGATCCTGACCCCGATTGTGATCGGTGTATTGCTGGCCTTGCGATTCTCTCCGGCCACGACGCTGGCCTTTGCGATGGCGGCGGGATTCATCGCCGATACGGCCAGTTTGCCGCTGGTGGTCTCCAATCTCGTCAACATCGTGTCGGTGGATTATTTTCATATCGAATTTACCGAGTACGCCTCGGTGATGTGGCCGGTGAATCTGGTGTCGGTCGCGGCGTCGTTGCTTGTGTTGTTTATGTTCTACCGGCGGGATATCCCGCCCGTGTATGACGAATCCCTGTTGAAAGCGCCTCAGGCCGCCATTGTCGATCATGCCACCTTCCGGATGGGCTGGTGGGTGCTCGGCTGGTTGCTGGTGGGGTTTTTCGGCCTGGATCGTTTCGGCGTGCCGATCAGTCTGGTAGCCGGGATCGGTGCTGCGGCCCTCTATATCGTGGCCATGCGGGGCCAGCACATCGATACGCATCGCGTCTTGCGTCATGCCCCTTGGCAAATCGTGGTGTTCTCGCTCGGCATGTATCTTGTGGTGTTCGGCCTGCGCAATGCCGGGCTTACCGACATCGTCGGGCAATGGTTGAGCGCTTTCGCCCAGCACGGCGTCTGGGGAGCCGCCTTCGGGACCGGTCTGCTGGTTGCCGGGCTATCGGCCGTGATGAACAACATGCCGACCGTGCTGGTCGGTGCCTTGTCGATTGATGCCAGTCATGCCGAAGGCGCGACGCGACTCGCCATGATCTACGCCAACGTGATCGGTAGTGATCTCGGGCCGAAACTGACGCCAATCGGCAGTCTGGCCACCCTGCTGTGGCTGCATGTTCTGGCCCGCAAGAATATCCGGATCGGGTGGGGGTATTACATGCGGGTCGGTGTGGTGCTCACCCTGCCGGTCTTGTTGGCAACTCTGGCAGCCCTCGCCATTCGTCTATCGTTTTAAACGATCATCCGCCCCGAACAGAACACAGGGATATTGACTATGGGGACCTCGATCTTATCGGTCTATTCGCTCAATCAACTGGCCAAGCAGACGCTGGAGGCGCAGTTGAGCGGCGTGCAGGTGGCCGGGGAAATCCGTTCCCTGACCCGCGCCGCCTCGGGCCATGTCTATTTCACACTCAAGGATGAGCAGGCCGAGGTGCGTTGCGCACTGTTTCGTGGCCAGGCCCAGCGGATTCGTGCGGTATTTGCGAATGGCGATGCCGTTGTCGTGCTGGGCTCGGTCTCACTGTACGCCCCACGCGGCGATTACCAGCTGATCGTGCAGGGTGTGGCACTGGCCGGGGACGGCCGTCTGGCCGCCCTGTTCGAGGCACTGAAGAAAAAACTGCTGGCCGAGGGATTGTTCGATGCGGCCCGCAAGCGCCCCTTGCCTGAGACGCCCCGCCGGATCGGGGTGATTTCCTCGCCGGTCGGCGCGGCCCTGCACGATGTCGTGTCGGTGCTGGCCCGTCGCTGGCCCTTGGCGGCGGTCACGCTGTTTCCCGTCGCGGTTCAGGGCGATGCGGCAGCGAGCGAGTTGACCGCGGCCGTCTCGTCGATTCGGTCCGAGCAGGGCTTGGATGTGATCCTGATCGTGCGGGGCGGCGGCTCCATGAGCGATCTCTGGGCCTTCAACGATGAGGCCTTGGCGCGCGCCATCGCGGCGTGTCCCGTGCCGGTGATTTCCGGTGTGGGCCATGAGGTTGATTTCACCATCTGCGATTTCGTGGCCGACGTGCGTGCCGCCACCCCGACGGCGGCGGCAGAACTGGCCACGCCGCACACGGTGGCGGAGTGGTCGCAGCGCAGTCGTCTGTTGCACCTGAACCTGAGCCAGATCATCACCCGTCGACTGAATGATCTGGGCCAGCAGCTCGATCGCCTGACGGCGCGGCTGCAGACTGAAGCGCGGCGATTTGAGGCGGGAAACAATCGACGGGTTTCGCTGGAACTGCGTTTGCAGCGGGCATTGCGTCAGGGGTGGCAAGCTCGGCACCAGGCTTGGCGCCATCTGTTGGCGCGCCTGGTGCGGGTCAGCCCGGTGCGTTGGTTGCGCGATAACCAAGGTCGGGCAGAACGAATCGCCTGGCGGTTGCAGCGCGCGACGCTGGCCGTTTCTTCGGCACGAGCGCAACATCTGCAGGGCCTGCAGATGCGCATGGGGCAGGCCTTCGATCATCGCATGCAGGATCGGCAGATACATCGGCTACGGTTGCAGGATGGATTGCGTGCCCGCACGGTTTTGCTACCGCTGGCCCGACAGCGCCAGTCTCTGGTCGCCTTGAGACTGCGCCTCGACCAGGCGGGACACGTGCGCTGGCAACGTGCGAACGATCAATGGCGGCAGGTGGGCGATCTGTTGTCGGCTCTGAATCCTCAGCGGATTCTCGAGCGCGGGTACGTGCTGGTGGATAGCGAAGCGGGACTGGTGATGCGGGCCGATCGCCTCAATGCGGTACTGGCCTCCGATCAGGCACAGCCACTGACCTTGCGCTTTGCAGACGGCCCTGTCCGCATCCGGGCAAAGCCCGACGCCGCTGTCGAGACCTGATCAGCTGATTCCTTCATCCCGAAGATTGTCTTCCCTGGCGTTTTTCCCCTTGGCGTTCTCTTCCTTGGGATCTTCCTCCGTGGCGCGCTGCCGATGCTGACGGGCGGCTCGGAGCACTTCTTCGTGCTTGCCGCTGACGTACAGGGCATAGCTCAGGACTTCGGCCACGGCCCGGAACAAGGCTTCGGGGATATGGTCGCCGAGATCGAGTTGGCTGAGCGCCTGAGCGAGTGCCGGGTCTTCCACCAGGGGGATATCCGCATTCTGTGCCCGGTCGATGATCTGTGCGGCGACCAGCCCCTGGCCGGAGGCGACGACCTGCGGCAGATCATTCCCGTCATATTTCAGGGCGATTGCCCGGGTCTTGTTCGGTGCCCCAGGTTTTGGCGGGGTGCGCCGGGATGCGCTCATACGCGCCAGCTATATTGTGACGGACCATCCGGTCGCGTGGGTTCTGGGGTCAGCCGCGCCAGCACCGCCTTGGGCGGCGGACCGGGATACACCGTCAACTCCATCGGGTTCAGATTGGCCAGCCGCAGATGCGCGGCCAACTGATCCAGCGATTGATTCAACTGCTGACGACTGTCGGGCTCATCGGCGTACAGCCGAACGGCCAGATCGGTTGCCTTCAGATGAAGACTGCCGTGCAACGGCCCCAGTCCGGGCAAATCGATCGCGAAATCAAGCTGCCAGCCTGCTGTATCTTCCGCCTGTGCGGCGGCTTCCTCTTCCTGGCTGACCGTGAGCTGGAATCGTTTCGGCTGTTCCGCCACCACGACCGGTACATCAATCAGCCAGCTGGGCTGACCCTGAACCTGTTGCAGCGCAGTGCGCAGCTGGCTGACGTCCATGCGGTTCACCCACTCCGTGAGTTGGCTGAGTACCTGAGACTGATGAGTGGGTGCCGGGGTTGATCGGGCGTCCGGTGCAGGGGACGATTGTGTGGTCAGCCCGGATTTGATGACCTGGGCAGCCAGCTTGAGCTGGGTTTTCAGATCGCTGGCCGCCACGCCCCCACCCGCAGGGCGCATGCTTTGTTCCGGCAGGCTGAGTGTCGCCACCAGTTTGGTGAGCGTGCTTGCCATGATGGCCGGTGCCGGCGGTACATCGAGTTTCGGCAGGGCGGTGCGAACGGCGGCCGGTAGGGCGCTCAGCAACAGGGTCGTGTTTTTGGCGATCACCATCCCGGCCGTCAGATTGGCCTGCTGGCCGATTAGCGTCTGGTTTGTCGTCGGGCTCGTTGAGGTGGCCGTTTGCGGCAGGAATGTTGTCGACATTCGGGATGCCGTCATGGCGGCGGATGTCCCCGACTGAAGGATGTTGGTACCTTGGGCGGGTTGATTGGCGCGCTGGAACAGGAGCGTCAGCAGACGGTTCTGGATATCCTGCCCGGGTTTTGAACCGGTGGCCGTTGGGCCATCGGTCACCGGTTGGAGGATCACCGGGGGGCCGAGATCACGCACAGCCAGCTTGAGCGCCATACCGGCCTGCAGTGGCAGACGGGTTTGTACGGAAAGCTGTCCGCCCGCCAGTGACAGCAAGGCTTCGCCATTGGCATTGCTGCTTCGCAGGACGATGGCTGCCAGCACCTGTCCCTGCTTGAGCGGTACGCCGCGCAGTTCGGTGGTGGTGCTGGAAATGATCGGGCTTTCGACCTTCATGGATGCCGGGTACCTGAGGAAGTGTCAAAGTGGTGGCGCACCAGGGCGCCGCTGATTCATGTGCTCAAAAGCCTGTTTCGGTCTCGATGGCGTGAATCAGAGGCGCCATTGGGAATAGCGCATTCATGCGGGTTTATCGCGCTCAAGTCAAGCATCGAAGGCGCTTGGCGCACTATTGCCGGCCATATTGGTTGTCTGACAAAATTTTGACAGAGCAAGCTCGCCCGGTTAGGGTTCAGGCATGAGCAGCCTCTCGATAGAGCGGCCAGTCTGTTTTTGACCCCATGCAGAATGCCTGCCCAGGAAAAGTTCAGTTATGTCGGATCATCAACCTAGCGCCTTGATTGCAGCGCCCCCGGAGATCGAAGCGGCCTTGCGCCAGTGGCTGGCCTTGCTGGGCGTTGATGGGATCACCCGTCCAGATGCCGGCGTGCCGCCGCAATCGGATCATCTGATCGGCGGGTTCTGTTATGGCGATCACTGTGCCGACTGCCTACAGGGCGCGCGGCAACTGTCCTGGGTGGCGCTCGACCCCGAACCCGGCCGATGGCTCGCCGAGGAACATACGCCATTCGCTAGCCTTTCCTGGCCCTGTACCTTGTCGTCATTGCAAGGCGTGACTGGCCGGTTGCTGAGTCGCTGGCGGGGCGAGCAACTGGTGGCGGCGGGGCGGGGATTGGTCGGGCAGAGCCCGGCCATGCGCCAGCTTCGGGCCGAGATCGAGCAGGTGGCGCCGAGCGAGGCCACGGTGCTGATTCTGGGCGAATCCGGCACCGGCAAGGAAGTGGTGGCCCGTTTGATTCACCGTCTTTCGAATCGTGCCAGCAAACCCTTCATCCCCATCAACTGTGGCGCTATTCCGGCTGAATTGCTGGAGTCCGAACTGTTCGGCCATGAAAAAGGGGCATTTACGGGGGCGATCAGCGCCCGAGCCGGTCGATTCGAACTGGCCGAAGGCGGAACACTGTTCCTGGACGAAATCGGCGATATGCCGTTGCCGATGCAGGTCAAGATCCTGCGGGTATTGCAGGAACGCACCTTCGAACGGGTGGGTGGACGCCAGACCATGACGGCCGATGTTCGGATCATCGCCGCCACGCACCGGAATCTGGAAGCCCATATCGAGGTGGGCAGTTTCCGCCAGGACTTGTATTACCGCCTGAATGTTTTTCCGCTGGAAACGCTGCCGCTCCGGGAATTACGCGCGGATATCCCGATGATTGTCGACGCATTGTCGCGTCGGTTCTCAGCCGACGGACGATCGGTCGGTCATCTCACCGATCGGGCACTGGCGGCGCTGGCCGCATTGCCCTGGCCCGGTAATGTGCGTGAATTGGGTAATGTCGTCGAGCGACTGGGGATTCTGTATCCCGGTCAATCCGTGGATCTGGCGCAACTGCCGGAGAAACTGCTGAATCAGTTGCCGGCCGAGTGGCAGGCCGAGCGGGAAGCCGCTAATGAAGCGATATCCGATACGGTGGTTGCGCCCGAGCCCGATACGTCACCCGTTCGGACAGCGGCTGCGGACGCGACGAATGAGGACACTGACCCCCGTCAGATTTTCGCCATGGGCCGGGCGCAAACGCCGTTATCATCCGGTGAACAGCGGGTGTTGCCGACCGATACGGACACTCTGGCACTGTTTGTCGTCGATTTGCCGGAAAGCGGTTTTGATCTCAAGGGCCAACTGGAGGCGATCGAACAGGCCTGGCTCGACGCCGCGCTGAACCAGAGTGACGGGGTCGTCGCTCAAGCGGCCAGACTGCTTGGTATTCGACGGACCACCCTGGTCGAAAAACTCCGCAAGTATCAGATGTCCTTCCGATCTGGCGCTCAGGAAGAGGCATAGATTATCCGCCACTACGGTTTGTTGGCACAAACCATGCTTTATTGTTTCTCACAGCGTTCGCCCCGGTTTCGATCCATGGAATCCGGGCTGGCAAGGAGAAACAAAAATGAGCAGTTCGATGTCGGTCGATCAGATTCTTTCGCAGATGCGGGTCATGCGGGCCGAAGCCCAGCAGCGTCTGTCCGCGCCGGCTCCGGTAGCACCGCCGGCGGGTGGGGATTCCTTTTCTACGCTCCTGTCGCAGGCCGTCGGCAAGGTTAACGAGTTGCAGCAAACCTCGGGGAATTTGAAAACCCGATTCGAGCTGGGCGACCCCAATGTGGACCTCACTCAAGTCATGCTTGCCGCGCAAAAGGCGTCCCTCGGTTTCAACGCCACCCTGCAGGTGCGTAATCGCCTGGTTCAGGCTTACCAGGACGTCATGAACATGCCTATCTAGGCGTGAACAGACCTCATTGAGAGAACATCATGGCGCAAAATACACTGACCCCCAGTCCGATGAATCCTAATACCGGCATGGCCCCGATGGGCGGGACGCCCCGCTGGATTCAGCAGCTGGATGGCTTTACCCAGTCCAACAGTTTTCGGCAACTGCTGATTCTGATTGCCTTGGCGGCCGTTATTTCGTTTATGGTCGGATTTTTCCTATGGGGCCAGAAGCCAACGCTGGTGCCTTTGTACACCAATATCAGCGCCAAGGAATCCGCCTCGGTAGTGGATGCCTTGCGTGCGGCCAAGAAAACCTACCAGTTGAGCCCGGAAGGCGCGGTCCTCGTCGACCCCAGTCAACTGCCGGCCATTCGGATGCTGCTGGCCTCCCAGGGGTTGCCCGCGAGTGATTCCGTGGGCCTGGAGATGTTGAACAAGGATCAGTCGCTGGGCACTAGCCAGTTTGTGGAGCAGGCACGCTATCAGCATGCCATAGAGGTCGAGCTGGCGCGTTCGATCGAAACCATTCAGGGTGTTCAGGCCGCCCGTGTTCATTTGGCGACCCCCAAACAATCCGTGTTTGTGCGTGAACGCCAGCTATCGACCGCCTCGGTTGTGCTCGATTTGGCCTCGGGACAGTCACTGTCCTCCGAGCAGGTGCGGGCGATCGTGCATCTGGTTGCTTCCAGTGTGGCAGGGCTGAAACCGGCCGATGTGAGTGTGATCGATCAACGGGGCGAGTTGTTGAGTCAAAATTCCGACGATGCCAGCGGCATGGGGCTGACCGACAAGCAGTTCGCGTACCGTCAGCGCGTGGAGCGGGCGTATCAGCGCCAGATCGAATCCTTGTTGACACCGATTGTCGGGGCAGATCGGGTGCGGGCTCAGGTATCTGCGGATGTGGATTTTGCGCGTCAGGAAGGCACGAGCGAAACTTATGGCCCCAAAACCGGTGCGGTCTTGAGTGAGCAGATCCAGGATAACGTGCGCGCACTGGGCGATCAGGGCGTGGGCGGCGGTGTGCCGGGCGCCATGAGCAACCAGCCGCCGGGCGGTGGAACCGTGACGCCCCAGACGAGCGGGGGATTGCAACCACCCGGCAATCTGAACGTGCAGCAGTACCAGCAGATTATCCAGACGCCGGTCAGCACCCAGAAAAACCAAACGCGTAATTACAATGTCGACAAGGATATTCGCCACACACAATACGCCAGTGGCGCGATCCAGAAGTTGAATGTGGCCGTTCTGTTGGATGAAAAAACCGTTAAGGCCGCCGATGGCACGGTCAAGCCAGAACCCATGTCTGACGCGGAGATCGCCCGGATCAAGGAATTGGTGGCCCAATCGGTTGGTCTCGACGAGAAGCGTGGCGATAAATTGACGCTGGCCAGTATCCCGTTTGTCGAGCAGAAAATAGAGAAGGTGTCTGTCCCTTTATGGGAACAAGCCTGGTTCATGCCGCTGCTGAAGAATGTGGGTATGGGCATTGTCATGCTGTTGGTCTTCCTGATGGTCGTGCGCCCCCTGTTGAAAATGTTGGGTGAAAGACATCAGCCTGCCGGGGCAACCGCAGCCTTGGCTGCTCCGGGAGACGACGATGAGGAACACATGGATGAACGGGCACAGGTTTCTGTCGCTGGTGGCGAGGCTGCGCATCAGGCAGGAGCAATGGGCGTCGATGATCTGGACGATCTGGAAGGGGTGCCGCAATTGGTAGGCGCAGCCAGTTATTCCGATAAACTTCGTCAGTTGAAGCAAAGCATTAATCAGGATCCCAAGGCTGTGGCCGCGGTGATCAAGCAGTGGACTCATTCGGAGAGTTAATCGTGGCCGAAGCAAATGTACCCGAAGTCAGTGGCAAGGACTTGATTGCGAGCCTCAAAGGCCCCGAACGGGTCGCCATCCTGATGATGGCACTCGGTGAAGAGTCGGCGGCACAGCTGTTCAGCCAACTCGATCCGCGCGAAGTACAGAAAATCGGCCAGGCCATGGCGGTGCTGCCGAACGTCACGCGGTCGCAGATTCAGGCCGTTTTGGATCAGTTCGTCCTGGATATTGGGGATCAGACCGGGTTGTCGCTCGGTACCAGCGACTATATCCGCAACGTGCTGACTCGGGCGCTGGGCGAAGACAAGGCGGCGGGACTGCTCGAGCGCATCAGTTCGACCGGCAACCGGCGCAATCTGGAATTTCTGAAATGGATGGATTCCCGTTCCATCGCCGAGATTATTCGTTACGAACACCCGCAAATCATCGCGATCGTATTGTCCCATCTCGAGAGCGACCAAGGTGCTGATATTCTGCAGATGCTGCCGGAAAACATGCGTGCCGACATCATGTTGCGCATCGCGCATCTGGATGGCGTATCGCCGCAGGCCTTGATGGAGCTCGACGACATCATGGAGCGTCAAGCTTCCGGCGCTTCCGGCGGCAAGTCCTCGAAGGTCGGGGGTGTCAAGATCGCGGCCGGTATCATGAACTTCCTGGAAAGCAACGTCGAAGAAACCGTGATGGGTGCCATCAAGTCAAACGATGCGGATCTGGGCGGAAAAATCGAGGATCTGATGTTCGTATTCAGCAACCTGATCGACGTGGACGATCGCGGGATCCAGACGATTCTGCGCGAAGTGCCGTCGGATCGGCTCTTGCTGGCGATGAAAGGGGCCGACCCCGATCTCAAGGAGAAATTCTTCAAGAACATGTCTAAGCGGGCATCGGAAATGATGCGCGACGATCTCGAATCGCTTGGTCCGACCCGTCTGTCCGACGTCGAAGGCGCGCAGAAGGAAATCCTGCAAGCGGCCCGCAAACTCGCCGAAGAAGGCAAGTTAACCTTGGGAGGCGGCGGTGAGCAGTTCGTCTGATCCGGAGATACATCCCGAAGCGGCGGTCATTCGCCCTATCGACTCGGTGCAGGGTGTTACGGCCTGGAAGCTGCCTGATCTCAATCAACTGATCGAGCCCGCTGTCGTCGAGCCGGATGATTTGCCTTCGATGATTACTGAGGCCGATATCATCGAGGCGCACCGTACGGCAGCCCAGAACGGGTATGTCGAAGGCCAAGCGTTGGGGCACAAGGCAGGATTTGAGGCCGGTTATGCCGAGGGTATGGCGGCGGCCCGCGATGAAACGGAGCGCCTGGAGCGCCGGTTGCAAGGATGGCTGCAAACGCTGGCGGAACCCCTGGCCGATCTGGACAAGGAGGTGGGGAGCCAGCTGGCCCGTTTGTCCACCCAGATTGCCCGCGCCATCATCTACCGAGAATTGACGCTAGCGCCAGAACAGATCGAGGCCGTGGCCCGAGAGGCGCTGACGGCACTGCCGACTGCCGTCCGCGCCGTTGTCCTCGTCTGCCATCCGGCGGATCAGGCGGCGCTGGAGGCCGCGGTACAGGCCGGTTCTCTCGCACAGGCCCGAGGGCAGTCGTTCGAGATTCGAACCGATGAAACGATACTGCCGGGCGGTTTGCGGATTGAGTCGGGCGATTCGGGGATTCAGGCCGAGGTGGATGCCCGGTTGGATGCCCGCTGGGCGGCACTGAGCCTGAGGCTGCTGGCGGTGGCCGTCCCCGGACCGGGTGAGCCGATCCTGCTGAGCGATGCTCCAGAAGAGCAAGTGTCGGACGATCAGGTATCGGTAGAAGATCCGGAGCCGGGTGACCGACCCGACCCGGAAGAAAAGGCTCAGGTTGGGGATACGGACGCATGACGGCCCATTTGGATCCTGCCGTGTTTGATGCGCCCCGGACACAGGGTTTGCCGCAGGGATTGGATTGGGCACGTCAGCTCATGGGGCTGCAGGCGCGTGTCCAGCGCCCCCCCTTCCAGTCCGAGGGGCGGATCGTCAGAGTCGTGGGCCTAGCTCTGGAGGCGAGCGGACTGACCGCGGCCATCGGGGATCAGTGCCGGATCTATCTCGATGGGCGGGACTTCGAACGGCCGGGGCATGAATCGGGGCGTTATGTCGATGCCGAAGTCGTGGGTTTTACCGAACGAAATACCTATCTGATGCCTCTGGAGGTTTTGCGCGGGATGGCGCCGGGGTGTCGCGTGATCAATCAGGGCGGGTCGATCCGCGTGCCAATGAGTCTGGATTTACTGGGTCGGGTGCTGGATGCGCGGGGTCAGCCCTTTGATTCTGGGCCGCCCTTGCAGAGCGATACACCCGTCGATTTGCTGGGCCGTGCGAACAACCCGCTGAAGCGTCGCCCGATTAGAGAGCCGATTGACGTGGGTGTTCGCGCCATCAATGCCCTGCTCACGGTGGGGCGTGGGCAGCGGATGGGGATTTTTGCGGGCAGTGGTGTCGGCAAGAGCGTGCTGCTGGGCATGATGACGCGCTATACGGATGCCGACATCATTGTCGTGGGCCTGATCGGCGAGCGGGGACGGGAGGTGCGCGAATTTGTGGCCGAGATTCTGGATGATGAGGCGCGCAGTCGCGCGGTGGTGATCGCGGCGCCCGCCGATGCGTCGCCCCTGATGCGCTTGCATGGTGCGAGCCTTGCGACCGCGATCGCCGAGCATTTTCGGGAGCAGGGGCTTAATGTGCTTCTGTTGATGGATTCGTTGACACGTTACGCGCAGGCGCAACGGGAAATCGGTTTGGCGATCGGAGAGCCGCCCGCAACTAAGGGTTACCCGCCATCGGTATTTGCCCGCTTGCCCACCCTGGTCGAACGAGCCGGTAACGGCGAATCGGCGGAGGGTAGCATGACGGCATTTTACACCGTGCTGGTTGAGGGGGATGATCAGAACGATCCCATTGCTGACGCCGCCCGGGCGATTTTGGACGGGCATATCGTTTTGTCTCGCGCGATCGCCGAACGCGGTCGGTACCCGGCCATTGATATCGAGGCGTCGATTTCCCGATTGATGCCCAGTCTGGTACCGCCGGAACAGATGGATCTCATGCAGCGGTTCAAGCAGCTGATGAGCACCTATAATCAAAGTCGTGATTTGCTTTCCGTGGGCGCCTATCGTCGGGGGCACGATGTTCGTCTGGATCGTGCCATTGACGCTCAGCCCGATCTTGAAGCCTTTTTAAGTCAGTCGATGTTCGAGCGTGCAGATATGGCCAGCAGCGTTGAGCAACTTGAAATCTTGATGAATCACGCCTGACCGCTGAGCGATCGGCAAGGAGCGAATGACCATGAATCAGGAGCGTATCAATCGCGTCAAGGGTGTTGAAAAAATCACCGAGCACGGCGCGACCCTGGCCAAGGAATCGGTTTTGCGGTGCCAGAAAGATCTGGACGAGCAACAGGCGCGCCTCCTGCAATTGACGCAATATTTCGATGAGTATGCGGCCGGTATCGGATTTGCGACCGGCGGCCGGGCACAAGCCTTCGCCCTGCAGAATTATCGTGCGTTCATGGAGCGTATCGAGCAGACCATCGCGCATCAGAAGAATGTCTGTGTCCAACTTGAGGCCGAATTGGAGACACATCGGCGCGCAGCGGCAGAGGCCAATAGCCAGCATCGCTCCGTGGAGAAATTGCGAGGCCGTTTTGAAACTGAACGCGATCGTCTGAACGACAAACTGGAACAGCGGACAAACGACGCCCACGCGGCGCATCATCATCGCGATCCCCTGGGAGGATAATCATGGCACAGTTGAATAGCAGTCCGGCATTGAACATGACGACGGGGTCGCGTTTGGATGCCCCGAGCACCAGCGCACCCGGAGGGAGCAAGTCCGGCGATTCGCCTCAGGATTTTGCTCAGATGATAGCGGGGGTCATGCAGTCACAAACGGCAGCCCAGTCAGCCACCTCGTCGACTGCGGCCGGCTCGAAATCCGGTGCGGCAAGCCAGGCCAGAGATCTGATCAAGAGCCTGCAGGTGCAAATCCATGATCTGTTGGGTCAGCAGTCACTGCCGGGGGATGTGTCGACCAGCCTGGCCGCGCTGCAGAAGCAGCTCGCTTCCCTGCAGCAGAAATTGGGCACACTGATCGCATCCTCCGGCGTGGACGGACAAACGATGTTGGATGCGCTGGCGACGCAGTTACAAAAAATTCGTGGTCTGTTGACCCAAGGCACACCCATGGATTCCGCCTGGATTGTGCAATTGCAGAGTGCCGCTATGGGGCTGAATCCGGAATCTCATACGACGGCAAGCAGTGCCACGATAGAATTGGCCGCTACCGGTCAGGGTGGTCGGAGTACGCCTGCCGGGAGTGGAGGTGCGGGTAATGCCCCCCCATCTTCCGCTGGTGCTCAGTCCGCTTCAGGTAATGATATATCGGGCTCGAATTCATCGTCGGCCACGAATCCGGTGATGACGAAAACGAATGATCAAATGAATGCGGCAATGGGCGGGAGTAATCAGTCGAATAATGCCCAGGTCAGTAATTCGGTAAATAACCTGGTTCAGGCCTCTATTTTGATGCCGGGCAATCCGAATAAAAAAGTGGATGGCGCTATGTTGACCACACTTAATTCGGCTATTGATTCAACGAGTGCGGTAATTTCAGGTGCTAATTCCTCTGGCGCGAGTTTGAGCGGATTTGGCTTCGGTGCGACGCAGGCCGTTAATTCGCCCTTCCCGGCTTTGCCTAGCGTTCTGGATTTGAATCAGCCCAAACTCGCCGATAACATGGGGCAACAAATCCAGTGGATGATGGGTAGAAATATTTCCAGAGCGACTTTGGAGTTAAACCCCGCTCAGTTGGGGCCGCTGAAAATTACAATTGATATACAGCAGAATCAAACGAATATTCAGGTTTTGGCTGCACATCACCTCACGCGGGATATGCTGGAGCAAAGTTTGCCCCGCTTGCGCGAATTTCTTCAGGATGCCGGTCTGACCAATGTCCAGTTCAGCATTGGTCAGGATAGCGCGCAAGGACAGGGGGCATATCAAGGGCAGAGCGCCGACTCGGGTGGTCGGTCTTCATCCGCTGCCGCTACTCAGGGCGCCGTGGGTACAGCGGGCACAGGACCTGAGCCCGCCCCGGCGGGGGCGGCTGCGACCCTGTCCACGACGACCTGGCGACTCGATACCTTTGCTTGAAGGATGCGGCGTCCATGATGCCGCTTCCTATGATCGAGGTTCCCCGGGTTTTATTGTGGTTTTGTTCTAGCCTTTGCCGATGATTTTCCGCTATGAGTTACAGTTTTTCTCGGGATAAAGTACTTTCGATTAAGTTAATGTAGTGTTTATTTCATGGAAGAGATTTGACGGACGTTAACAAGTTGCTAAAATATTACGGTCCGGATTGATCCGATCAATAATATCAAGGTGAAAATAATGGGTTCTATCGATTTAAACAGCTTGTCTGCTGACGATCTCAAGCAATTGATGGCCAATGCCGAGCGTACTCTTCGCGAGCGTCATCAGCAGCGCGTTCAAAGTCTGCGTAAAGAGGCCGAGGAACTGGCCGGTTTATTAAATGTCTCCATAGCCGAGTTATTCGGTCTGGAAAAATCATCCAAGCTGGCGAATAAAAAATTGCCCGCCAAGTACGTGAATCCGGCCGATGCGAGTCAGACCTGGTCCGGTCGCGGCAAGCGTCCGCATTGGTTGGCCGATGCGTTGGCTCGGGGCGAGTCGCTCTCCAGTTTCGAAGTTTGATTTTTCGGCCCCTCTTTAGTTAGGGGCCATTATTAAAAAGCCGGCTAACGCTGGCTTTTTGCATTTATGTCGTTGTGGATCGGCTGGGGTTAACCAGCCAGATCGGCGGGTTATGAACGTCAGACAGCAGGGCCTCCCGTGCACGTTCGATGATGCCCTGTTCCCGGTACAGGCGTTG
This sequence comes from Halothiobacillus sp., assembly GCA_035531235.1. Lineage (GTDB taxonomy): Bacteria > Pseudomonadota > Gammaproteobacteria > Halothiobacillales > Halothiobacillaceae > Halothiobacillus. Next base: position 22,607 of record DATKTJ010000023.1, read on the forward strand.
ATCTTCCGCCCACTGTTTCACGGCAGCTTCCGGGACACCCTGATGCTTGGCCACGCTGATCAACTGTACCATCGCGTCTCGATGCCAGTGGGCGCGCTTGATGCTGCGTTCGTCTGGCTGTTCGGCGAGTGCCATGGCAGCCGCGGCAATCAGGGGTGCCGATTCGGCTTGGCGGTCCTGATCTCGAAGTAGCAGATTGGCGGCCAAGGGGGCAGCGATGTCGATGGGGGCCTCGTGGATCAGGGCGACAATGAAGGCAAGCAGTGTGATGTTCCGGTCGCGTCGGGTCTCCGCCTGCTGGTAGAGGTACTTGATCAGGGGGTCGGGGTAACCGGCTTGCAGGAAGAGTTGAGCACCCCGATCAACGGCGGTTGGTGGCAGTTGCTCCGCGAGCCGCATGAACGCCAGTTCCCAGAGCATCAGCTGCGTCGGGTTGGGCTCATCGGAAAGAAACATGCTTAGGTAGTCCCAGGCTTCATCCGCACCCCCTTGCTCGATCAGTTGTTCCGTGAGGAAGCGCAGGCCATCCCGCAGCAATTCGTCGTTTTGATGTTGCTGCGCAAGTTCAATGGCCTGTTTGGCGGGCCGAATGGCCTTGAACAGGGATTTGTTCTGTTGGAACAGGTGGGCAAGATCCAGCCAGGCCTGACCGATATGCTCGCTGGGCACGCCTTGGTCTGCCAGTGCGTTTGGAGCCTGAGCGCCCAAGGCTTCCTCCAGCGTGCTGATCGCCGCCTGTCCTTGCCCTTGGGCTGCCAAGGACAGGGCCAGGGTATGCGACAGGCTGAAATCAGGCTGGGTGGCCAGCACTTCGCGGGCCAGAGCGATCCCCGACTCGATCTCGCCGGCTTCGAGTCTCAGAACGCAGACCGCGTCGGTTATTTCGAGGAGTTGTGCACTGCCGCACGTGTTCATCCAGTACCGGAGCCATTCGAGTTCGGCGCGTTCTGCTAGGCCGGTGTGCCAGCGTTCGCGGTAAAACCAGTCCGTAACCGCAGCGATGTCCGTGGTGGGTGAGTCGGTTAGCAAGTCTGCGCTGGTATTCATTCGCTGGAAGGCGGGCAGTAGCGCAGCAGGTAGACCGGGGGGCGTGGGAATGAGTGTCATATCGCGTTCATGGTCAGAATGTCGGCGTAGTTTATCAGGCTTGTTCGGATGCAATGCGGCCGGTTTCTGCTAGTATGCGCGCCGGAGTTGGCCAGACTGTCGCGGCGCAGCGATGCGTGGAGGAAAGTCCGGGCTCCATAGGGCAGGGTGCCAGGTAACGCCTGGGCGGCGTGAGCCGACGGAAAGTGCAACAGAAAATAAACCGCCGAACGGTGCCGCAAGGCATGCGTGGTAAGGGCGAAACGGTGCGGTAAGAGCGCACCGCATCCGTGGTAACACGTGATGGCACGGCAAACCCCACCCGGAGCAAGGCCAAATAGGGAAACGATCACGCGGCCCGCGTGGTTTCCGGGTAGGCTGCTTGAGGGCATCGGCGACGATGGTCCCAGATGAATGACAGTCCAAGACAGAACCCGGCTTATCGGCCAACTCCCCCCATTCCATGTCCACCCCGCTGCCCTCGAATCGAGCATGGCAGCGCGGGTTGTCGTCTTTTGTGCCCCGCCGTTCGGCGGGGTTAATTTCTAATAATTCCAACTGCTTGCATTCGCAGGTGCTGATTGGCCGCGGCGGGGATGCGCGCGGACCGTGCATCGGATATTCACAGCCTGTTCTTCGTGCTCTTTCTCATTAATGCTATGTAACCTGCTGTTTTAATCCAAAAATCGCATCATGACACCCTGATTTTTATCTCGTAACCCTATGTGATGTAAAGAAAAATAATCAAAAAGGGGGTTGTCTGTGGTGTTGGGTGTCGATATAGTGCTTCTGCGTGGGAAAAAGTGGGGAGCAGTGGGAAAAAGTGTTTAGAGGGATCACCAACCTGAATCTGGATGGCAAGGGACGTTTGGCAATGCCGACGCGCCATCGGGCGGCTTTTGCCCAGGATGAAGGCCAGCTCGTGATCACGATTGATACAGATGAACGCTGCCTATTGCTCTATCCCCTATCGACCTGGCTCGGTATCGAACGCCAGATCGATGCACTCCCGTCCTTCAATAAAACCGCCAACCGCATCAAGCGGATGCTGATCGGTCACGCGACCGAGGTGTCACTGGATGCGGCCGGTCGGATTTTGATCCCCGCCGAATTACGCGGCCATGCCGAACTCGATAAAGAGGCCGTTCTGGTAGGTCAGGGCAAGAAACTTGAGCTATGGGCGCAGGGCAATTGGACCCGGTTGACGGATGCCTTCTTGAATGAGGGGGAGGATGAGGCACTGCCTGCGGCACTGGAGTCGCTGTCGCTATGAGTACGGATGCTGCGTTTGTACATCAGACGGTACTGCTGGAAGAGGCGGTGGACGCACTGGCCATCCGCCCGGATGGTATCTATCTGGACGCGACCTTCGGTCGCGGTGGACACAGTGAACTCCTGCTCGCCCGATTAGGCCCGGCCGGCCGTGTCTATGCCACTGATCAAGATCTGCATGCGCTCGAAGCCGGGCATGACCTGTCCGCTCGAGATCCCCGGTTCCAGATTTATCATGCGCCATTTTCCGCCGCGGCCAATTGGCTCGCCGAATTGGGCCTGTCTGGCCAGGTCAATGGGGTGCTGTTCGATCTGGGCGTGTCCTCGCCCCAGATCGACGAGGCAGAGCGTGGTTTCAGCTTTCAGCGGAACGGTCCGCTCGACATGCGGATGAACCAGCAGGCGGGTGAAACCGCCGCCGAGTGGCTGGCACGGGCGGAAGAAACGGAAATCGCCAATGTGTTGTACCAGCTCGGGGACGAGAAGTTCTCCCGACGAATTGCGCGGCGCATCGTTGAAACCCGGGACGCCCATCCGCTGATGACCACTTTTGATCTAGTGCGCTGCATCGTGGAAGCCACGCCACGGCGCGACCCACGCAAGCATCCGGCCACGCGGAGTTTTCAGGCCATTCGCCTGCATATCAATCGCGAACTCGATGAGATTACCGAGGCGCTGTCGAAGGTCGTGGATCTGCTGGCGATCGGGGGGCGGCTGGTGGTGATCAGTTTCCACTCGCTGGAAGATCGCATCGTCAAACAATTCATTCGGACCGAAAGTTCGGTCGACAAGGACTTTTTCGGTCAGCCCGTGGGCACGGCCCGTTTGGCGCGGGTGGGCGCCGCCGTGCGGGCCTCCGAGGCCGAAATCGCCAGGAATCCACGTGCGCGCAGTGCGATCATGCGGATCGCGGAGCGTGTGGCGTGAGGTTTCTTGCGGTTATCCTGGGGGTATCGGTATTCGCTTCGGCGATTGTTGTCGTGGATATAGCCCAACGTGATCGGGATCTGACCCGGTCACTCAGCGAACAGCGGCAGGCCATTCAGAAACTGAACGTCACTTATGCCGAGTTGCAGCTTGAAGAGGGTGCGCTAGCCGCTCAGGGGCGGGTCGATCAAATCGCCCAAACCCGGTTGGACATGCATATGCCCAGCCCGGATCAAATTACCATGGTGTTCCGATGAGCCGGGCCGCCAACACCGCGCGTAACCAGAAGAAGATGCCGCCGCCACGGGCGGCAGTGGGCCAAAAGCACTGGCGGTCCTGGGTGGGGGATCGCTGGCGTGTCGCCGTGGTTTTCTTGGTGTTCGGGGGGGCTGCCCTGATTCTCTTGGGGCGGGCCGTTCAGCTTCAGATCAGCGAACAGGGGTTCTATCTGCAGCAAGGCGGGGATCGGCAACAGCGTGTCCAGGTGATCCCGGCGCATCGAGGTATGATTACAGACCGTAATGGCGATCCGTTGGCCATCAGCGTGCCGGTGGACGCGGTCTGGGTAAACCCGACCGAGATGACCAAATACTACCAGCAGTTACGCACGGATCCGAATACCAAATCGAACAAGGATAAGGATCCCGTCAAGACGTTGGCGGCCTTGTTACAGATCCCCAGAGCGACCTTGCAGGCACAGATCGACAGCAATCGCAGCAAACAATTCATCTACGTGCAGCGCCAGTTGCGCCCCAGCGTGGCGCAACAGATTCGTGCGGCGAAATTACCCGGCGTCGGGCTGCAGCGGGAATATCAGCGTTTTTATCCGACGGGCGATGCGAGCGCGCCTCTGGTCGGTTTTACCAATATCGACGATCACGGCCAAGCGGGGCTGGAAGCCAGCTACAACCAGTATCTGTCCGGGAAGGCCGGGCGCCGATTGATCCTGAAAGACGCCTACGGGCATGAGATCGACGACTTGGGTGTCCTTTCCCCAGCGCAGCCAGGTAATGATCTGGCGCTTTCGATCGACCGTCGCCTGCAGTATCTCACCTACAGTGAACTGGCCAAGGGCGTGGCCGAACATCAGGCCGAATACGGTTCTGCAGTCCTGATGAATGTTGCGACGGGCGAGGTGTTGGCCATGGCCAGCGTGCCCTCGTTCAATCCGAACAACCGGGCGACGATGACCCCCGCGCTGACCCGCAACCGGGCGGTCGTCGATCAATTCGAGCCCGGATCATCCGTGAAGCCGTTCACGATTCTCGCTGCGCTGGATAGTGGACGTTGGCAGACGCAAAGCACCGTAAATACGAGTCCGGGCTGGGTTCGGATCGGTGGGTTCACGATTCGCGATCACCGTAACTACGGCGTGTTGGATCTGCGGGGCATTCTGGAGAAGTCCAGCAACGTCGGCGCCAGTCACATTGCCGAGGATATCGGCAACCAGGCCTTGTGGACGACATTTCATGATTTTGGTGTGGGGCTGGACACGGGTGTCGCCTTCCCGGGTGAAGTGTCCGGCAAAATGGATAACTGGCGGGATTGGAGTGTCAGCGGGACAGCCGCACATTCCTATGGTTATGGTTTGAGCGTTACCACCCTGCAAATGGCCGCCGCCTATGCGGCACTCGCCAACCATGGCCGCTATATCCATCCGACCCTGCTGCGTCGTACTCAACCCCCGAAAGCGGTTCAGGTAGCGCCCGCCAAGAATGCCGATATCGTGGTTTCCCTTTTGCAGGCCGTTGTTTCACCGGAAGGTACGGCCCCCAAGGCGCGGATACCGGGTTTCCACATTGCCGGCAAGACCGGGACATCCCGGATGATCGGGGCGGATGGCAAGTACTCAACCGACAAATACAATACGGTTTTTGCCGGCATTGCCCCAGCGAGTGATCCGAGATTGGTGCTCGTGGTCGTGGTGACAGATCCCCAGAAAGGTAGCTATTACGCGGGCGATGTGGCCGCGCCGATCTTCCAGCATATTATGGCTGGCGCTCTGCGGATGTTGAATATCCGTCCCGACGATCTGCCCAATGAACCCGCCCAGATGACCGCCCAAGCGATCTCTCCGGCGATATCCAAGGTGTCATCTTCCTCTTCGCGAATTCGATCGGGTGGGGGCTGAAATGACCTTTTTGGCATTTAATCCTCAAACCGTTCAAAGCCTGCTTTCCGCATGGGATGGCGCGTTGCGCGTATCCGATGTCGTGGCACAGCAAACCGTTCGCGCGCTGACGGATGACTCAAGAGAGGCCGGTCCGGGGGTTGTCTTTATTGCACGCGCGGGTGTCCGGCACAGTGCGACGGAATATATCTCCATGGCTTTGGATCGCGGGGCATCTCTGGTGCTGACCGAGCATCACTGGCCGGACGATCGCTGCATCACGATGCCGAATCTGACCAACAACTTGTGGCGTCTGGTAAGTCAGGGCTGCGGCGCGGATCTTTCCGGGCTGCAGATCGTCGGCGTGACGGGGACAAATGGCAAGACGAGCGTGACTCATTTCATTGCGGGCGCCCTGATGCGGAGCGGTGCGCCGCACACGACAGCCGTGGGTGTGATCGGTACCCTCGGTGCGGGGCTGTGGTCTGCGGGTCTGGAGAATTTGAAACCGACCGGAAACACCACGCCGGGGTCGCTGGAAATTCTGGCCCACTGTGTGGCGTTTATCCGATCCGGGGTGCGCTATGTGGTGATGGAAGTTTCCTCCCACGCCCTGGATCAGAATCGTCTGGATGGTGTGCCGGTGTCTGTTGCCGTATTCACTAATCTCAGCCGTGATCATCTGGATTATCACGGGGATATGGAGCGGTACTTCGCGGCCAAGGCAAAACTGTTTACGCGGCCCGAGCTTAAGGCTGCCATTATCAATTTTGATAGCCCTGCGGCGGATGAGCTGCTTGAAGCCATAGGGGATGCTGCGGTGTGCTGGGCCTATGGTCTGGGTGATCCGGACTGGCGGGTTGCGGATTGCCAGCAGGTCACTCTGACGGAAATGACGGCAAATCCGCAGGGATTGCAGTTGACGGCTCATACCCCCCTGGGGGATGTGGCGTTGGTCTCGCCCTTGATCGGTGCATTTAATGCCGGGAATATGCTGGCCGCACTGGCGACGCTACTGTCGTTGGGTATGCCGCTGGACATGGCTGTATCGGGGCTCTCGCAAGCAGGCGCCCCCCCGGGGCGGATGCAGGTGTTCAGCCTGCCCAGCGGGGGGCGGGCCATTGTCGACTATGCCCATACGCCCGATGCCTTGGATCAGGTGTTGCGCGCAGTGCTCGATCATCGTGCCGGGCAGGGGCGAACCATCTGCGTTTTCGGCTGCGGCGGCGAACGGGATCGTGGGAAACGGGCCCTGATGGGCACGGTAGCCGAACGGCTGACGGATGTGATCGTGCTGACCAACGACAATCCGCGCGGTGAATCCCCGCAAGCGATCATCGATGACATTCTCTCAGGGATATCGGTCTACGACACGGTCGAGATCGAACCGGATCGCGCGGTCGCCATTCAAACAGCACTGGATATGGCCGGGCCAACGGACTGGGTACTTATCGCCGGCAAGGGACATGAAACCACCCAGGAAATCGCGGGCGCATTTCTGCCGTTCAGCGATGTCGAGATGGTTCGTCGCTGGATCGGGGAGCATGCCGCATGATCCGGGCACCGCTTAGTCTGCTGGCGAATTGGCTGTCCTGCGCCCCGGTCATGCGGGATGTCGAGGTGCGTGGTGTCAGTACCGATTCCCGTCGGCTGCAGCCAGGGAATCTGTTCGTCGCGCTCAAGGGTACGAATTTCGACGGTCATGATCACCTGCAGCAAGCTGCGGAGAAGGGGGCGGTCGCGGCCGTCGTTTCAACGCGCAATGATGCCGTCAATCTACCGCAACTCGTGGTACCCAATACCCTGCAGGCCCTGCAAACCTTGGGCGTGTGTTGGCGAGGCCGGGTAAACCCCACGGTCATCGGCATCACCGGCAGCGCGGGTAAAACCACCGTCAAGCAGCTGTTGGCCGCCCTGTTTGCGCAGGTCGGTCCCACCCGCGCAACCGTAGGCAATCTCAACAACGAGATCGGTGTGCCGTTGACTTTGCTCTCGCTCGCCGATACCGATCAATTCGCTGTGATTGAGCTGGGTGCCAATCATGTGGGTGAGATTGCGCGCTTGACGACCCTGGCGCGACCGGATTTCGCGGTGGTCACGATGGCGGGCAGTGCGCACGTCGGCGAGTTCGGTTCCGTGGATGCTATCGTTCAGGCAAAAGGGGAGTTGTATGTCGGTCTCGCACCGACCGCACAAGCCCTGATCAATCTGGATTCCTACGGCGCCGAATACTGGATGGCGCACACTGCAGCACCCTGGGCGGGGTTTGCCCTGAAGGGCTGCCCGCTGGCCCATCTGGCCCGCTGGCTGGGCGAATACGATGCCCGCACTGCCACACTCACAATTTTTGAAGCCGGCCAGATGATTCTGTCTTGCTGCCCGCTGCCATTGCCCGGTGCCCACAACGCGGTCAATGTCCTGGCGGCGGTGGCTGTCGCCCGAGCCTACGGTCTGGACGCCGCCGTTATCGCGGCGGGGCTGAAGGCGTTTTCACCGCCGATGGGTCGGATGGGTCTCATCGCGCTTGAAGAAACCATCGCCCTGATCGATGACACCTACAACGCCAATCCCGAATCGATGCGTGCTGCACTGGATTATCTCGTTAGTCGGCCGGGCGTCCGCGTCGCTGTTTTAGGTGATATGGGCGAACTGGGTGCCCAGAGCGCTTCTTTGCATCAGGCATTGGGGGATCATGCCCGCAGTTTGCCTCTGGATGCGGTGTTTACCCTCGGTGAGGCGATGCTTGATCTGGTGGCGCGCTGCTCGTTGCCTACGACGAGTTGCGTGTCCCGGGCCTGTGTGACACCGGAAGAAATCACAGCGTTACTGTCGCCTTATCTCGCGCAGTCGCGCCAGAGCGGGACGCCGTTGACGATCCTGTTCAAAGGGTCGCGCTTTATGCAGATGGAACGTGTGATGCGCTTGTTGCAATCACAGAATCAAACCGAAGGAGCGCTTTGACATGTTGTTGGCCCTGTTTGACTGGTTGGCGCATTACCACAGTGTGTTCGGCGTCTTTCACTATCTGACGTTTCGGGCCATGTTGGGCGTTTTGACCGCACTGGTGATCGCGCTGTGGATCGGTCCGCCGATGATTCGTTGGTTGCAGTCGGTCAAGGCGGGGCAGCCGATCCGCGGTGATGGGCCGCAAAGCCATTTGACGAAAGCCGGTACGCCGACCATGGGCGGCGCCCTGATTCTGGCCGCCATCGGCGTGGCCATGCTGTTGTGGGGTGATTTGGCCAACAAGTATGTCTGGATTGCCCTGCTGACCACCTTCGGGTTTGGCGTGATCGGGGGCTGGGATGATTATCTCAAGCTCAGTCGGCGCAACAGCAAGGGGCTGGCCTCTCGCTACAAGTATTTCTGGCAGTCGGTCATCGCGCTGATCGTGGCCGTGGTGCTGTTCAACATCGCCAAGACACCGCAGGAAACCGGTCTGATCCTGCCCTTGTTCAAGGGGGTACTGATTCCACTGGGCTTCGGTTACATCCTGCTGACGTACTTCGTGATTGTCGGCAGCTCGAACGCGGTCAACCTCACGGATGGGCTGGATGGTCTTGCCATCATGCCGACCGTGCTGGTCGCCGGTGGGCTGTCCGTATTCGCCTATGTCACGGGTAATGCGAAGTTTGCAATGTATCTCGGGATTCCCTATGTGCCGGGTGTCGGTGAGCTGGCCGTGTTCTGTTCGGCCATCGTCGGCGCCGGGCTCGGCTTTCTGTGGTTCAACAGTTATCCCGCACAGGTTTTCATGGGCGATATCGGTGCATTGGCGCTGGGCGCGGCGCTGGGCGTGGTGGCGGTGATGGTTCGGCAGGAAATCGTGCTGTTCGTCATGGGGGGGGTGTTCGTACTCGAAACGGTATCCGTCATCCTCCAGGTCGCTTCGTTCAAGTTGACCGGCAAGCGCATTTTCCGAATGGCGCCCATTCACCACCACTTCGAACTCAAGGGCTGGCCGGAACCGAAGGTGATTGTTCGCTTCTGGATCATCACCGTCATCCTGGTCCTGATCGGCCTGGCGACATTGAAGGTACGTTAAGCATGAGTCACACCCTGATTATCGGTATGGGCAAGAGCGGGTTTTCCGTGGCGCGGTATTTGACCCGCCACGGCGTCTCGTTCCGCGCAGCCGATTCGCGGGGAGATTTTGCATTGCTCAAGGCCTGGCAGACGGAGTTTCCGTCCTGCGTGTGCACACTCGGGCCGTTGCAACCCGAATTGTTGGCGGGTGTCCGTGAAGTAGTGGTGAGCCCGGGTGTTCCACTGACCGGCGCTTGGTATGAGGCCGCGCTAGCGCAGGGTATCGCCGTACGGGGGGATATCGATCTCGCCCTGCATGCCGCCAAGACGGAGGCGACGCCAACAGTCCTGATCACGGGCGCCAACGGCAAGAGCACCGTGACAGCGCTCGTTGGGGCGCTGGTTGATGCGCTGGGATTGCGGGGTGGCGTCGGCGGAAATTTCGGCACGCCTGCCCTCGATCTGTTGACGCAGCCGACCGATGTGCTGGTGTTGGAAGTATCCAGTTTCCAGATCGAGTCCACGCATTTCGAGGATTTGAACCCGACCGCGGCGCTGGTGCTGAATATCAGCCAGGATCATCTCGATCGGCATGGCACGATCGAGAACTACGCCGCGATCAAGGCGCAGATTCTGCATCGAGCGCGCGTGGCCGTAATCAATCGAGACGATACTCGGGTGGCGGCCATGGCAGGACAAGTTCAGGGTCAAATCGTCACCTTTGGACAGCAGGCGCCGCAACGGTCACAGGATTTTGGTCTGCGTCAGGCCGCAGACGGTATCTGGTTGGCGCAGGGAGATGCACTGATTTTCCCGGTCAAGGAACTTGGAATCAAAGGCGCGCATAACCAGCTGAATGCGTTGGCGGCCCTCGCTTTACTTCAGGGGCTGCTGCCGGGCATCGATCTGACGGATGCGCGGATCGCCGCCGTACTGAGTGGCTTCAGTGGTTTGCCCCATCGCGCGCAACTGGTCGGATCGGTTGAAGGCGTGCGCTTTGTGGACGATTCGAAAGCTACGAACGTCGGCGCTGCCGTCGCAGCGATTCTGGGGATGGATGGGCCGTTAGTCCTGATCGCGGGCGGCCAGGGCAAGGGGCAGGATTTTTCGCCCTTGGCCGATGCCCTGCGCGATAAATGCGTCGGACTGGTTCTGATCGGCGAGGATCGGGCGGCCATCGGCACGGCCGTGACAACTGCGCTGGGCAAGACCGTACCCGTACGGCGGGCCGAACGCATGGATCAGGCCGTGGCCGAGGCCGCTCATCTGGCCCCTGCTGGGGCAACGGTATTGCTGGCGCCCGCCTGTGCCAGTCTGGATATGTTTAAAAGTTATGTGGATCGCGGCCAGCAATTCGCAGCGGCAGTTGCTGCCCTGGCCATTCGTGGTGGCGATGTGCCTCCGGGAGCGTTGACATGATGCCCCTGCTCGAACGCCTGCTCCCCTGGCTTTCTGCGAGTGCTTCGGCAAATCCGGCCAACCCGCGTCACAACGAAGTGGCGATTCGCGTCGATCCAATCCTGCTGGTCGCCGTACTCACCCTGCTGGCTTGGGGATTGGTGATGGTGACATCCGCTTCCGCTGAACTGGGCGAGCGATTCGGTAGTCCGTTCTACTTCGTCATCCGGCAAAGCGTGGCAATTGGTATTGGCATCATCCTGGTGATGACGGTATTCCTGCGGCAGCCGATAGCCCGCTGGGTCGAGCTCAAGTCATTGATCCTGATTGGTTCGCTCTTGCTCCTGGCTGCCGTGTTGGTGCCGGGGATCGGTCACTCCGTCAACGGCGCCAATCGCTGGATTCCCCTGGGGCCGGTGAATATTCAGGCCTCGGAGTTTGCACGGCAGGGGTTCATTATCTGGATGGCCGGCTATATCTCAACGCATACCATCAAACTTCAAAATCGGATTACCGGAATGGTCGGTCCGGCTCTGGTGATCGGCCTGGCAAGTTTTCTCCTGCTGATGCAGCCCGACTTCGGGACCACCGCCGTATTGGCCACCACCCTGTTCGCCATGGCCTGGCTGGCGCGGGCCCAGTGGCAAATGATGGTGGGATCGACGGCCATCCTGAGTTTTCTGGGTGTAATCGTGGTGCTTTCCCAGCAATACCGGGTTGAGCGATTGTTGTCGTTTTCAAACCCCTTTGCCGATCCGTTCGGGCATGGCTATCAACTGGCCAATGCCCTGATCGCGATTGGCACCGGTGGCATTTTCGGTCGTGGGCTGGGTGAAAGCGTCCAGAAGTTGTCCTACCTGCCCGAAGCACATACGGATTTCATTTTTGCCGTTTTGGCCGAAGAGCTGGGTCTGGTGGGGGTTATCTGTCTGATGGCCCTGTACGGGGTGATTGTCTGGCGTGGATTCGTGATTGCCGGCATGGCCTGGCGTGAACATCAGATTGCAGGCGCCGCGCTGGCCTGGGGCATCAGCTTCTGGTTCGGCATGCAGGCGCTGATCAACATGGGCGTGAACATGGGTGTGCTGCCCACCAAGGGTTTGACCCTACCCCTGATGAGCTATGGCGGTTCGGCGATCATCGTTGCCATCATCTCACTGGGATTGTTGATGCGTGTGCATCACGAAGCCGCACTCGTTATGGAAATGCGGGAATCGATCGAATCAAAACGGCGTCGAAACGATAGGGATCAGCAAACACAGGAGGTGTATTCATGAGCCAGTTTTCAATGATCCGGGGTTTAGCGACTCAGAGTTCAACAGTTTATGTGATGGCCGGCGGCACAGGCGGTCATGTGATTCCTGCACTGGCGGTGGCGAAGCGGTTGGCCGATCAAGGTTTTGATATTCGCTGGCTGGGCACACCCGCCGGGATCGAGGCCAAATTGGTACCCGCTGCCGGGTTCCCGATCGACTGGCTGTCCATCGGCGGGGTTCGGGGCAAGAGTTGGCTGACGCGTTTGATGATGCCCTTCCGGTTGATTCGGGCGGTGATCCAGGCGCGGAAGCTGTTTGCGGTACACAAACCCGTGCTCGTGGTGGGCATGGGCGGATACGCCGCCGGTCCGGGTGGTCTCGCCGCCTGGTGGTTGGGTATTCCTCTGGTCATTCACGAACAGAATGCGATTGCGGGCCTGACGAACCGGGTCCTGTCAAAGCTCGCCCGAGATACGCTTTCAGCCTATGTGGGCGCATTTCCGAACCCTTCTCGTCATTGTACGGTCGTGGGTAATCCGGTACGGCCGGAGATCGTGGCGTTACCCGCACCGCGTCAGCGCCTGGCAGGCCGCAGCGGAACAGTGCGGATACTGGTGCTGGGTGGCAGTCTGGGGGCGAAGGCCTTGAATGAGCTCGTGCCCGCAGCACTGGCCCGGGTGGGGCAGTCGATTCCGTTGTCGATTCGGCATCAAACCGGTCGCCAGAACCTGGAAGCAACACGCACCAACTATGGCCTGAGTCAGTGGGCGACGCATTGCGACTATCAGGTATTCGATTTCATCGATGACATGTCGGAAGCCTATGGGTGGGCGGACTTCGTGATTGCCCGCGCCGGGGCACTGACCGTCGCCGAGATCAGTGCGGCCGGTATTGGTGCACTGTTTGTGCCGTTCCCCCACGCCGTCGACGATCACCAGACGCTCAACGCAATGCCCTTGGTTCAGGCGGGCGCAGCACATCTGATTCAGCAACGGGATTTGACGGTCACCGGCATGGTTGAGCTTTTGCGTCCGCTATTGGCGGATCGGGATCAGCTGATGGAGATGGCCGAAGCAGCGCGCAAGCAAAGCTTACCGAAGGCAACGGAGACTATCGTGCGTATTTGTATTGAAGCCGTGGGGCAGCCCAGGCTGGAAGGTGCTCAATGATTAATCCCGTGCTGATTGATCACCGTCCCGTCGCCGATATCCGGATGCGTCGCGTCCGGCAGTTGCATTTTGTCGGTATCGGCGGGGCGGGCATGAGCGGTATAGCCGAGGTGCTGAAAACCTTGGGATTCACCGTGACAGGATCTGATGTCGCTGAGTCCATGGCGGTTTCCCGGTTACGCGGTCTGGGGATCGATGTGTGGATTGGTCACGATTCAGCCCATGTGTCCGGGGCGGATGTCGTGGTGATTTCCACGGCGGTCAAGGCAGATAACCCGGAGTTGGTCGCCGCGAAAGAACTGCGACTGCCTATTGTGCGCCGTGCCGAGATGCTGGCCGAACTGATGCGTTTCCGTATCGGCCTGGCCGTGGCGGGCACGCATGGAAAAACGACGACGACCTCGTTGCTGGCTGCAATTCTGGCCGAGGCAGGTTGGGATCCGACCTATGTCATCGGGGGCAAACTGCTTTCAAGTTCATCCAATGCCCGCCTGGGCCGCGGGGAATACCTGGTGGCCGAGGCGGACGAATCCGATGCCTCATTCCTGCATCTTCAGCCGCATGTCGCCATCGTGACCAATATCGATGCCGACCATCTGGAAACCTATCAGGGCGATTTTGAGCGGCTGGTGGATCACTTTGTCGAGTTCATGCACAACCTGCCTTTTTACGGGGTGGCGGTGATCTGTGCGGACGACCCGGTGGCGGCCCGCATCGTACCGCGCATTGGGCGACAAGTGCTGACCTACGGAATCGAGCAGCCCGCCGATGTCCGTGCGACACAAGTCATCGAATCCGGGTTCTGCAGCCGTTTTACGGTTGAAGCGCCGGAGACGGCCGCGTTCGACTGTGAATTGGCCATGCCCGGCCGACACAACGTGCTCAATGCCTTGGCGGCGATTACGGTCGCGCACGATCTCGGCGTTCCAATAGCCGCAATTCAGCGGGCGCTCGCCGGATTTCAGGGTGTCGGTCGCCGATTGGAGCGTCGGGGGCAACTCACGATCCATGGGCACCCATACCCACTTGTCGACGATTATGGCCACCACCCGCGTGAGATCGAGGCAACGGTGCAGGCGGTCCGTGCAGCGTGGCCGGATCATCGGCTACTGGTTATTTTTCAGCCGCATCGGTTCAGCCGGACGCGGGACTTGTTCGAAGATTTCGTGCGTGCCCTGTCGATGGTCGATCAGCTCATTCTGCTGGACGTCTATCCGGCCGGAGAGACACCCATCGCCGGTGCCGATGGTCGAAGCCTCGCGCGGGCGATTCGCAATCGCGGCGTGGTTGATCCGGTGTTTGTGACTGAGGCCGAGGAAGTATCTACCGTGTTGCCGGACATGCTGCCATCTGCCGAAGAGGAAGTTGAACCCACACTAATTCTGACCCTGGGCGCGGGCAATGTCGGCAGTTTGCCGGGCCTGTTGCTGGGATGCTTTTCGGAGGTGTGCGATGCGTGATCCCAAAACCTTCGGTCGGGTCCTGTTGCTGATGGGCGGATGGTCCTCCGAACGTGCCGTCTCCCTGAAAAGTGGAGCCACCGTGTTGGCCGCGCTCGAGCGCGCGGGAGTGGACGTCACGGTCATGGATATCGACCGTCACTGTATCTCGGCTTTGGTTGCGGCACATGCGGCACGCCCGTTTGCGCGCGCATTTATCATTCTGCATGGCCGGGGTGGCGAGGATGGTCGCATTCAGGCGCTGCTCGAACTTTTGGACATTCCCTATACCGGTACCGACGTTGCGGGTTCTGCCATCGGCATGGACAAGCTCGCGTGCAAGCGAATCTGGCGCGGTGAAGGGTTGCCGACGCCGCCTTGGGCTTTGGTCGACACTCTGGCCGAAGCCAATGCGGCTCTGAATGAACTCGGGCTGCCGGTGATGGTGAAGCCTGTGGCCGAGGGGTCGAGTGTCGGGGTGGCCAAGGTGGACCGCGCGGAAGATTTGGCCACCGCTTTTGCCGAAGCACAACGGTATGGCTCCGTGATGATGGAGCGATTCGTGCGTGGTGGTGAGTACACCGTGGCGATTCTGAACGGTCAGCCCTTGCCCGCGATCCTTCTGGCGACACCGCATGCCTTTTATGACTACAACGCCAAATATCTTGCCGACGATACCGAATACCGCATTCCCTGCGGGCTCGACCCTGCGCAGGAAGCGCAGATGAAAGAGATCGCCGTGCGCGCCTTCGATCTCATTGGTGGATCGGGTTGGGGCCGGGTGGATTTCATGCGGGATGACGCCGGACATAACTGGTTGATCGAGGTCAACACCGTGCCGGGGATGACGGATCACTCACTGGTGCCGATGGCTGCCCGCGCCGCAGGAATCGATATCGAAACGCTGTGTCTTGAGATTCTGGGTACCGCAGACAAAACCGAGTCGAAGCCGGCGAGGGGTGCAGATAATGCTTTGGGACAATTGTGATGGGATCAGCGCGCCGTCCGGTTCAGGCCAGGCCCCGCTCGCCTTCGTTGCGCGAGCAGTGGGACGTTTTGTGGTCGACTCTGAAACGGGCAATGGTCGTGCTGTTCACCTGGCTGATCACACTCAGTCTGCTCGGCTTGCTTGTCTTGGCCGGTTGGGGGTTTTGGCAGAAGTTACAGTTGCCGGTGACCGAGATTCGGGTTATCGGCGCGGAAGGGGATGTCACGGCAAATTGGGTGCGATCCGAGTTGAAACCGTTGATCGGTCAGGATATCTGGCAGGTGAATCTACCCGTGGCGCGCGGCTTGCTGCTGCAGAACACCTGGATTACGGATGCTCGTATCCAGCGGAGTTGGCCGAATGCGCTGGTCGTGCAGGTTTCGATTCATCATCCAATTGCGCGCTGGCAGGGCGACCAACTGCTCGATACCGAGGGGAATGTATTCCTGCCGACAGGCAAGTTGCCGGAGAAGGTGGGAGATCTGCCCCAACTCAGTGGGCCGGATGGTCAGCAATGGGTGCTTTGGGAACGGTATCTGAGCTTCAAGCCTGCGTTGCAGGCCGTCGGGCTGAATACCACGGGTCTGTTCGAGGACTCCCGAGGATCTCTGGATGTGATTGTGCAGGGGGGCGTTCGGATTCGATTGGGTGTCCAGCAGATCGAGCAGCGTCTTCAGCGCTTGCTGGATGTATATGGCAAGACACTGGCCGGGAAGCTCGATCAGGTCGCCGCGATCGATTTGCGCTACAGCAACGGATTTTCGGTGGTGTGGCGCGCGGAGCAAACGCCCGTCAAGAAAGCAGAGCGCCAGAAGCAGAAATGATTAAGAGGATGAGATAAAGCCATGTGTGCAATAGCAGTACGAAAAGGGGAACGGGACCTGGTGGTCGGCCTCGATGTTGGCACCACCAAGATCGCCGCGCTGGTTGGTGAATATGATGCCGATGGTCATCTCAGTTTGATCGGCTACGGGCAATCTCCGACAAACAAGGGGCTGCGTCGCGGCTCGGTAGTGGATATCGACTCCACATCCCGAGCCATCAAACGGGCCATCGATGCCGCTGCAGCCATGTCAAACTGTGAGATTGGATCGGTCTGGGTTGGCGTGGCGGGTGATCACGTCATCAGCATGGACTCCAAGGGCATGACGGGTACGGCCGGGCGCGAAATCACCCAGGCCGATATCAATCAGGTCGTGCAGTCGGCCAAGGCCGTCAAGATTCCGGACGGACAGCAGATTCTGTACTGCGAGCCGCAGGAATTCCGGATCGACGGACAGGACGGCATCCACAAGCCACAGGGCATGACCGGCCACCGGCTGGAAGCCGATGTGCATATCGTGACCACGGCCACGAACAACGTGCAGAACATCATCAAGTGCGTGGAGCGTTGCGGATTGGCTGTGACCGGGACGGTGCTCGACCCGATCGCAGCCGCGACCGCCGTGCTGAACGAGGACGAAAAGGAACTGGGCGTCGCGCTGATCGATATTGGTGGCGGTACCACCGATATCGCGATCTTCACGCGGGGTGCGTTGCGCTACACCACAGTATTGCCAATTGCCGGCGAGCAGATCACCAACGATCTCGCCTACGGGCTGACCACGCCCCCGGCGCAGGCCGAGGAGATCAAGCGCAAGTATGCCGATCTGCGTCCGTCTGACGATCGCAGCCACAGCGAAGAAATCGAAGTGCCCGGCGTGAGCGGCCGCCCCCCTCGTCGAATTTCACGCGACATGATGATGCGCATTTCCCGGCCCCGCGTTGAGGAAATCCTGGGGTATATCCAGGAGGCCATTCGTCGTTCGGGTTATCACGAAATGATTAACGCCGGAATCGTGCTGACCGGTGGCTCGGCCGCGATGCCGGGTCTGGTCGAACTGACCGAAGATTTTTTACAGATGCCAACGCGTCTCGGATTACCGCAGGGAATCAGCGGCAATCACGAGGCGTTGAAGAATCCGGCCAATGCCACTGGTATTGGTTTGATCCTGCATGGCCGCAAGGCCGAATTGCAGAACGAGGTTGCCATACACACGGATGTGCACGGCGACCCCATGTTTCTCCAGCTGAAACGCTGGTTCAAAGACCACTTTTAATTGTTTGACAGAGCCCAACCTCTATGTGTGTAGGAGACGTAATCATGACCTGGAAAATGCTGGAAACCCAAGGCGAAACCGCCAAAATTAAAGTAATCGGTGTTGGCGGTGGCGGCGGTAATGCCGTGGCGCACATGCTGGCCCGCGAACTGGAAGGTATCGAATATATCTGCGCGAACACCGACTCCCAGGCCCTGCGCAAGAGCCAGGCGCAGTCACAGTTGCAGATCGGTGGCAACATCACCAAGGGCCTCGGCGCCGGTGCTGATCCTGAGCTGGGTCGTCAGGCCGCTCTGGAGGACCGCGAACAGATTCAAGAAGCGATCAAGGACGCCAACATGCTGTTCATCACGACTGGCATGGGCGGCGGTACCGGTACCGGTGCGGCACCCGTGATCGCCCAGATTGCCAAGGATATGAATATCCTGACCGTCGCCGTCGTTACGCGCCCATTCAGCTTCGAAGGGAAAAAACGCACCAAGACCGCCATGGAAGGGATCGAAGAACTGGAAAAACACGTCGATTCCCTGATCGTGATCCCCAATGACAAGCTGACCGCGGTAATGGGCAAGGGTGCTTCGCTGCGCGACGCCTTCGCTGCGGCCAACGAAGTGCTGTTCACGGCCGTTTCCGGCATTTCCGAACTGATCACCCGCCCGGGTGAGATCAACCTCGATTTTGCGGATGTCCGCGCCATCATGACCGAACGCGGTACGGCGATGATGGGTACCGGTACCGGCCGGGGCGATAATCGCGCCGCCGAAGCGGCAGAAGCGGCGATTCACAGCCCGCTACTGGATGACATCAGCCTCACGGGTGCCGAGGGTATCCTGGTCAACGTGGCATCCAACGGCGATTTGTCCATTGGTGAGTTCATGGAAATCGGCGAATTGGTTCAGGCGTTGGCCGGGGACGAAGCGCTGGTCAAAGTGGGGACCGCCATCGACGAAACCCTGGAAGGCGAGCTGCGCGTGACACTGGTGGCCACGGGACTGGTTCGGCATCCGGTGATGATTGACGTTGATCATCGCAAGCCACGTGTCGTTGTGCATAACGAGGCGCCGCGTCAGGCCGTTCCGGAATTGGATCCCGTCAGCGAGCCGCTGCACCGACAGCCAGTGGTGACCATGCGTGGCAACACGGCAGTCAACCTGGATGTGATTGATATTCCATCGTTCCTGCGTAAACAGGCGGACTGAACAAGTCGACGAGGGATGATCGACTATCCTGACCCGGGCCGAATATGATCATGGCAGCAAGCCTGTGCGAATATTCGACTGTGCAGAAGGGTGGGGGACACAGACGAAGGGCCAGGTTTCGTCTCAACGTGGAGACCTTCGTGGGTGTCCGTGTCGTTTGCAGCGGTCTGTCGAAATGTCAGCGTGCCGGGAGACCTACGTCCGGCGTGTCGGTAAGGATGGCATATCGTATCGGGGATAGGTCAGCGTGACGATTCGCTCGTCCGACTGATTGAATGTACATAGCCGCGTAGCAAGGTTGGGCTTGCTGCGCGGTTTTTTTTGCCTGCATTTAATGTGTAGATCGTTTGGGAAATGAGCATAGACGCCCGGACACCTCAAACGTGGTGATCAGTGATTTGGGGGGTATGGATGACGATGAAGTCGCACATAAAAAAACCGCCCCAAAGGGCGGTTCATGTTTCTGCTCTGAATGGACCAGGGTCAGATTAGAACTTGTAGGCGTAACCCACAGTCGCTTCATATTGCTTCATATGAATCGTATCTGTCTGGGTCTGTCCATAGGCGGCAGCAATTGCATTGGGGCCGGATACAGAAACAGTGGGTGCGTACATGAATGCACCGCTAAGCTCTTGGTGTTGATCAAACGCATAGGTGAAGCCAGCAGTGTAATGATTTTTAACAACACCAGGGGCTAAGGTGTTGAACAGTACATCCGTAGATTTGATTGGATTCGTACCGTGGTTGAAGCCAACCCGTAACTGCAAGGCAGGGGTCATTTGCCATTGCGCGCCGAGTTTAACAACATTCACATTACCCCAACCAAAGCCAGCGCCATTAGAGCCGCCCAGCTTTTCGTTCGGATTGCCTGACATGAGATAGGCAGTTGAAGGGTTGGAGATCGCTTTTACACCCGTGTAATTGATGCGCTGGAAATCAGCGGTCAATGTCCAGGTAGGCGCTACCTTGAAGGCACCGCCAACAGTCCACGTAGAGGGGATATCGAATTTGCCGCCTTCAGCGAACAGACCTGAGTAGGCATTAAACTTACTCATGGACATCTTGGTTTGGTAGCTACCTGCCAGTGAGATCGCATCCGTGGCGTGGTAGAGAATGCCGATTTTTCCGCCCCAACCAGTCGAGCTTGAAACATTATTGCTCGTCACGGAGCCTGGGTTGACGGAGTACATTGAGTTGTCAAATCCACTCAAGCCTTTGACCTGAATCGTCTGGCGAGCGAATAGTACGCTTGCGCCCACTGATAGCTTCCCATCCATGAATTTATGCGCATAGGTGGGGGCAATGAACATCTGCTTCAGATTGACGCCCGCGACACCCGTGCCATAGGGGCCAGTACCCGGCATGCCGAGTACGCCCAGGTAGCTGTTTGCGTCGCCGGCGTAGTCTGAGTTCATGCCGCCATTGCCGTAAATCGCGATACCAATTGAGCTTGTATCATTAAGCGCATAGCTGCCAGAAAGCTCGGGGATATAGAAGTTGTTGCTTCCGCTGTCGGCGCTGCCCGTGGTGCCATTTCCATTGACGAAACTATATCCACGCTTCGGACTAAACCAGGAGACATCAAAGTTAACCTGATTGCCGGTCTCGGTAATTCCGGCCGGGTTTGTGGCAATAATCATGGCGCTGTCATTAGGCAGTGCGACACCGCCACCGCCCATACCCATGCTTTTTACCCCATAGCCATCAGCAAAATAGCCGTTTGTCGCATGAGCGGCGCCAGCTGTGAACAGGGTGGCGGCGACTGAGGCGGCCAAAAGTGAGCGTTTGAGAACCATTAATTCAATCTCCTGTGAATTGCTTTTTATGCGCGGCACCTGATTGATAGATCGGTGCAGGCTGCTTTTTATGATCGTTTTAATTTAATCGGCCTTGTCAGGCTCTTTAGGTTAAAACGATACGTGCTTGAGGCATCTACAAACTAACAGAAAAGCAACACATGCAAATTCAAGAAAATTAAGGCTGCCTGAAAAATATTAATAAATCAGCAGGTTATTTATTAGAAGTTGCTAATTTAATAATGTTATTTATTGATCTGTTTTTGGCAACCTGTTGTTTCTAATGGTTTGAATTTGGTTCGTTTGTTAATGATTCGCTGGGTAAGAATTTACTGCGGGATGCCGTCATCTGCTAAGAAAAAACAAACAGGTTATTTTACGCGCCGATTGTTGCAAAACTACAACAATCGGCGCGATCACTATTCCGGAATGGTGCCGTCAAAAACCGAGACTGCGGGGCCGGTCATGAGGACGGGGTCATCGGGCGCTCCGTTCCAGCTGATGCGCAGTAGCCCCCCGGGAAGCTCGACCTGACAGGGACTGTCCAGCATGCCGCGCCGTATGCCGCTGACGACGGCCGCGCACGCGCCCGTGCCGCAGGCAAGCGTTTCGCCCGCGCCGCGTTCGAAAACACGCAAACGGATTGATTGTCGGTTGATCACTTGCATGAATCCGACGTTGACGCGCTCCGGAAAGCGGATATGGCGTTCGATGATGGGGCCCAGCTGGTCAACAGGTGCCTGTTCGATGTCGGCGACGTCAATGATGGCATGGGGGTTCCCCATGGAGATGGCGTCAATCGTGATCGAGGTTTGCCCCGCGATTGGCTGAGGTAGGTCCAGTGCATAAGCCGTGGCGGCCACATCGGCAACGAAGGGGATTTGAGCGGGCGTGGTGACCGGCGTCCCCATGTTGACGGTAATGGCGCCGTCTTCGGTAATATATAGGGTGATCAGTCCACTTTTCGTGTCGACAGGTATCTCGCGTTCGGTGGTCAGCCCCTTGTCGACGACATAGCGGGCAAAGCAGCGGGCGCCGTTCCCGCATTGACCGACCTCGCTGCCGTCCGCATTGAATATGCGGTAGGTAAAGAGCGCGTTCGGGGTTGTTGGCGGCTCAACAATCAACAACTGATCGAAACCGATGCCAAAATGACGATCCGCCCAGCGACGGATGCGCTCCGAATCAAGGTCGGGTGTCTGGTGGATGGCATCAATAACCATGAAGTCATTGCCTAATCCCTGCATTTTGGTGAAACGAAGTGTCATGCGTGTATCGAATCCAGGTGTTGAAGGGTGTTCGAAAAGTCTGGGACCATTCTAGTCAATATTTAGGAATGTCTGGCGTGGTTTTAAGACGGGATCGGCGGTGTCATCCGATATAACGGTTAAAACCCTTCATGAGATTGGCGGTGAGCGAAATGGGATGCGCCCAACGCGCATGCGGATTTAGGTCGTTGGATCACTGGGAATGGCGGGTACATCGGTCGAGGGATTGTGGTTTCAGCTGCCGTAAATTGGCATTTTCAGGTATACTTCTGCGCCAGTTTCTCTAACTTTTGGACGCCCCTGTGATTTCCCATCTGCGTAACATCGCCATTATCGCCCACGTTGACCATGGTAAGACCACCCTCGTTGACAAGCTGCTTCAACAATCTGGCACCTTTGACGCCCGGTCCGATAACGGCGAGCGGGTGATGGACTCAAACGCCATCGAAAAAGAACGGGGCATTACCATCCTCGCGAAAAATACGGCCATTCGCTGGAAAAGCCCTGAGGGCACCGAATACCGTATCAACATCGTCGACACCCCTGGCCACGCCGACTTCGGTGGCGAGGTGGAGCGTGTGCTGTCGATGGTGGATTCGGTACTGCTGCTGGTCGATGCCGTGGATGGCCCGATGCCTCAGACCCGGTTTGTAACCCAAAAAGCGTTTGAACATGGTCTGAAGCCGATCGTGGTCATCAACAAGATCGACCGCCCTGGCAGCCGTGCGCAGTGGGTGGTGGATCAGGTGTTCGACCTGTTCGATCGCCTGGGCGCATCGGACGAGCAATTGGATTTCCCGATCGTTTACGCCTCGGCGCTCAATGGCTATGCCGGCATGGATGATTCGATTCGCGAGGGTGACATGACCCCGCTGTTCCAGACCATTGTCGACAAGGTGGCTCAGCCGGATGTGGACGCCGTCGGCCCCTTCCAGATGCAGGTATCGAGCCTCGATTACAACCCGTACATGGGCGTGATCGGCGTCGGTCGCATCAAGCGTGGCCGCGTCAAGACGAATACCAATGTCAAGGTCATCGATCGTGAAGGTGAAATTCGTTCCGGTCGAATCCTGCAGATCATGGGCTTTTATGGCCTGGATCGTGTCGAGGTCGCCGAAGCTCAGGCGGGCGACATCATCGCGTTCTCCGGCCTGGACCCGTTGTATATCTCCGATACGATCTGTGATCCGGAAAACGTCGAGATGTTGCCGCCACTGACCGTCGACGAGCCGACCGTGAGCATGTCGTTCCAGGTAAACACCTCACCGTTTGCCGGCAAGGAAGGCAAGTATGTCACCAGCCGTCAGATTCGTGACCGCCTGCACAAGGAACTTATTCATAACGTTGCCCTGCGCGTGGAAGATACCGAAGAAGGTGATCGTTTCCGCGTCTCTGGTCGTGGCGAGTTACACCTGTCCGTATTGATCGAGAACATGCGTCGTGAAGGTTTCGAAATGGGCGTCGGTCGCCCCGAAGTCATCATCCGCGAGATTGATGGCGTCAAACAGGAGCCCTATGAGCAGCTCGTCGTCGATATCGAGGAAGCCAACCAGGGTGGCGTCATGGAGAAGCTCGGGATTCGCCGGGGCGAACTGCGCAACATGGAACCGGACGGCAAGGGTCGGGTTCGGCTGGAATACATCATTCCGTCGCGCGGCCTGATCGGTTTCCGGACCGAATTCATGACCGCCACTCAGGGCACCGGCCTGCTGTTCTCGGTTTTTGATCACTATGGTGATTACAAGCCGGGTAACGTCGGTCAGCGCATCAATGGCGTGTTGATCGCCAACGAGACCGGCAAGGCGCTGTCCTATGCCCTGTATAACCTGCAGGATCGCGGCCGCATGATGATCGGTCATGGCGATGAAGTGTATGAAGGCCAGGTGGTCGGTATTCACTCTCGCGATAACGATCTGACGGTGAACGTGCTCAAGGGCAAGAAGCTCACCAATATGCGTGCGTCGGGTACCGATGAGGCGTTGACCCTGGTGCCGCCAATCCGTTACTCATTGGAGCAGGCGCTGGAGTTCATTGATGATGATGAACTGGTTGAAGTGACGCCCAAGTCCATCCGGATTCGCAAGAAATACCTGACCGAAATGGATCGCAAGCGTTATGGCCGGGGCGATTGATTTGCCGACTTTGACGCTAGGAGGTATCCCCTCCGGTATCCTGAACGGCGAGGTTCGCACGCATGTTTGAGAATCTTTCTCAGCGTTTGGGTGGCCTGTTTGACGGGCTGCGCGGCCAAGGCCGGCTGACCGAAGACAATATCAAGGATGCCCTGCGCGAAGTGCGCATGGCCTTGCTGGAAGCCGATGTGGCGCTTCCAGTGGTTCGTGATTTCATCAATCAGGTGCGAGAGCGTGCGGTGGGCGTCGAGGTGCTCAAAAGCCTCCAGCCCGGCCAGGTTTTCATCAAGATTGTCAGTGACGAACTGACCGCCCTGATGGGCGCCGAGAATTCGGCCCTCGACCTGTCTGCCCAGCCCCCCGCCGTAGTCTTGATGGCCGGTTTACAGGGTGCGGGGAAAACCACGACGGTCGGCAAGCTCGGCCGGCTGTTACGCACTCAGGAAAACAAGAAGGTGCTGGTCGTCAGTGCGGACGTCTATCGGCCGGCGGCCATCAAGCAGTTGGAAACTGTGGCGGGACAGGTCGGGATCGACTTTTTCCCCTCACAGGCCGACCAGAATCCCCTCGATATCGTTCGGAGTGCCTTGAAGCAGGCCAAAACCGGCTTCTATGATGTTCTGATTGTCGATACCGCCGGTCGTCTCCATGTCGATGTCGACATGATGGAGGAGGTGCGGCAACTGCACGCGGCCCTGAACCCGGTTGAAACGCTGTTTGTGGTTGATGCCATGACCGGCCAGGATGCGGCCAATACGGCGAAGGCCTTCGATGAAGTGCTGCCGCTGACGGGCGTGATTCTGACCAAGGCCGATGGCGATGCGCGGGGCGGGGCTGCCCTGTCCGTGCGAGCCGTCACCGGCAAGCCGATCAAGTTCATCGGCATGGGCGAAAAGCTGGATGCCCTAGAGCCCTTTTACCCGGATCGCATTGCCTCGCGCATCCTCGGTATGGGCGATGTGGTGTCGCTGGTCGAGCAGGCCCAGCGCAACGTCGATACCGACAAGGCACAGGCACTCGCGAACAAGGTTCGTGCCGGCAAGGGCTTTTCGCTGGAAGACATGCGTGATCAGTTCGAGCAGATGCTGAACATGGGCGGCATTCATGGCCTGATGGACAAACTGCCCGGTATGGGTCGGTTGTCCGCAGATGCCAAGGCGAACATTGATGATAAGGATGTTCGCCGGATGATCGCCATCATCAATTCCATGACCCGCAAGGAGCGCCTGCACCCGGATTTGATCAAGGGATCCCGCAAGCGGCGGATCGCACTGGGCGCCGGCATGCAGGTACATGATGTGAACCGTTTGCTTAAACAGCATCGGGACATGAGCGACATGATGAAGAAGTTTTCCGGTGGCGGCATGAAGAAAATGATGCGTTCCATGAAGGGACGTATGCCGGGGTTGCCCTTTTAGTTTTTTGCCGTGGTCCCTCTATCCCATTAGTAGGGTGGGGCAGCGCGGTTTTTGGGTCGGGTGTTGGGCTTGCCGTCAAGCTCAGGTATACTCGCCCGCCTGTTTTTCGCGAGAGTGGCGGAATTGGTAGACGCACTGGATTTAGGTTCCAGCGCCTATGGCGTAAGAGTTCGAGTCTCTTCTCTCGCACCAAAATTTCGGCTTGGTGATTCAGCTGATCAAGAAGGATCGCCCGCTATTTTCATTTTGTATTCGGTAGATTGAGGTTGAGTGTCCATGCAGGTTGAATTGCAGTCGTCAGAAGGTCTGGTGCGTCGTTTGGCGATCGAAGTGCCTGCGAGCGAGATTGATGTTGAAGTCGAGCGTCGAATCCAGGATATGTCCCGCCGCGTGCGTATGGATGGTTTCCGTCCCGGGAAAGCGCCGATGGCGGTTGTCCGTCAGCGCTACCTGGGTCAGGTTCGTGATGAGGTGGTGGGCGAAGTCATGGGACAGAGCTATCAAGCCGCCATTACCGAGCAGAAGCTCCGTCCAGCCGGAAACCCCAGCATCGAATCGGTTGCCGGTGAGCCGGGCGAGAGCCTGTCCTTCGTGGCCGTCGTCGAGGTCTACCCCGAGTTCGAGATCGGCGATCTGACCGCGCTGGAAATCGAAGCGATCGAAGCCGACGTGACGGACGCCGACGTGGCCGACATGCTGGAAACCCTGCGTGAACAGAATGCAGGCTGGCAGACCGTAGAACGCGCTGCGAAGACAGGCGACCGCGTCACCGTGAATTTCACGGGCCGCATCGACGGCGAAGTCTTCGAAGGCGGCAGTGGTACCGGCATGCAGGTTGTGCTGGGCGAAGGCCGCATGCTGGCGGACTTCGAGAAAGGTCTGGCCGATATCGTCGTAGGCGAACCAGAGCGTGTGTTCTCGGTCGCATTCCCGGACGAATATCCGGTTGCGAATCTCAAGGGCAAAACGGCTGAATTCACCGTCACAGCTACCGAGGTCGAAGAAAAGGCCCTGCCTGTACTGGATGACGAGTTTGCCACGCGTTTCGGTTCCGCTTCGGTGGATGATCTGAAGGCAGATGTGCGCAAGAATATGGAGCGCGAGCTCAAGCAGGCCAAGAAGCGCCACATCAAGGATGCCGTGCTGACAGCCGTCGCGGACAGCCTGACCTTCGACGTGCCGAAGGCACTGGTCGAGGAAGAAGCGATTGTGATGCGTGATGGCTTCGTGCGCCAGCAGATGCCGGATGCCGATCCGAGCAAATTCGACGCCAGTCTCTTCAACGAGCAGGCCACGAGTCGTGTGAAAATGGGCTTGATCATCATGGAAATCGTCCGCTCTGCCGATCTCCAGGTCGACGATGCCCTGGTTGAGGAATTCATCACCGATATCGCGTCGGCCTATGATGAGCCTGAGCAGGTGGTCGCCACCTACAAGGGTGACCGCGAAATGATGGGCAATGCCCGGACGGTCGTTCTCGAGCAGCAAACTGTTGATTACGTACTGGGCAAAGCTAAGGTGACCCCCAAGCCGATGGCTTTCAAGGCGGTCATGAATCCACAGGGTTGATCCCTGCCTGAACGTCGGTTTGATTCTGCAGATCGGTAGCGCCCAAAGGAGCTTAATTGGTCCTTTGGGCGAAATTTATTGGCAAACTGGCCAAGAACCGGTAATTATTTGGTTCTAGGTTCATTCAATCCGGAAATCGACCGCCGATCTGACGGCCGATTTCTTCCAGTCAGATCGTTAAGGTGAAATACATGTTCTTTGGTTCCCAGTCCGGTTCGGGGTCGTCCACTCCGCCTCAAGCCAGCCTCGTGCCCATGGTGGTCGAGCAAACGTCCCGCGGTGAGCGGGCCTATGATATCTACTCGCGTCTTCTGAAGGAGCGGGTGGTGTTTATTGTTGGCCCGATCGAAGACCACATGGCCAATCTGATCGTGGCCCAGTTGTTGTTTCTCGAGTCGGAAAACCCGGACAAGGATATCCACCTGTACATCAACTCCCCCGGTGGCTCGGTGACGGCTGGCTTGGCAATTTATGACACCATGCGTTTTCTCAAGCCGGATGTCAGTACGATGTGTATCGGCCAAGCGGCGAGCATGGGGGCATTTTTGTTGTCAGCCGGCGCCAAGGGCAAGCGTCATGCGCTACCCAACTCCCGCATGATGATTCACCAGCCATCTGGCGGGGCCCAGGGACAGGCAACGGATATCGAAATTCAAGCCAAGGAAATTCTTTATCTGCGCGAGCGGTTGAACCAGATGATGGCCGAGCACACCGGGCAAAGTCTGGAAAAAATCAGTCGGGATGTCGAGCGTGATTTCTTCATGAATGCGGCCGACGCCTGTAATTACGGTTTGATCGATTCGGTGCTGGATAAACGCAGCTGATTCGATGTTCATTGTTCAGGCGTTGGCGTCGGCGCTGCGTACTGAACGAACTTGAGGGGAATCCACTATGGCTAGAAGTACGAAATCCGACCAGGACATGGCGTGTTCATTCTGCGGTAAGCCCCAGGCTGAGGTCCGGAAACTCATCGCGGGGCCCTCGGTCTATATTTGTGACGAATGTGTCGAGCTCTGCAATGACATCCTGCGCGAAGAGGTTTCCTCCGCGCAGTCTGAATCCCCGGCGCGTCTGCCAACACCCAAGGAATTGGTTGCCGCATTGGATGAGTACGTCATTGGCCAGGACCCGGCCAAGCGCGCGCTGGCGGTGGCCGTTTACAACCATTACAAACGTCTGAATCTGTTTGGCGAAGGTCGTGGCAAGAAAGCCGAGTCCGAGGGCGAAAAGGTTGAGCTTTCCAAGTCCAATATCCTTCTGATCGGTCCGACCGGTTCAGGCAAAACCCTGCTGGCCCAAACACTGGCACGGGTTCTCGATGTGCCTTTTGCCATCGCGGATGCCACGACGCTGACCGAGGCCGGTTATGTGGGCGAGGATGTCGAAAACATCCTGCAGAAATTGCTGCAGCGCTGCGATTACGATGTCGAAAAGGCACAGCATGGCATCGTCTACATCGACGAGATCGACAAGATCACGCGCAAATCCGAAAACCCGTCGATCACGCGGGACGTTTCCGGCGAGGGCGTTCAGCAGGCGCTGCTGAAGATGATCGAGGGCACGCAGGCTTCGGTGCCCCCGCAGGGCGGGCGCAAGCATCCCCAGCAGGAATTCGTTCAGATCGACACGACAAACATTTTGTTCATCTGTGGTGGCGCGTTCGATGGGCTGGATAACATCATTCGTCAGCGGATCGAGAAGGGCGGAATCGGCTTCTCGGCCGAGGTCAAATCCAAGGATGACAAGCAGGCCGCCGATGAGCTGCGGTCTCAGATCGAATCCGAGGACTTGACCCGCTACGGTCTCATCCCCGAATTCATTGGTCGTCTGCCCGTCATTGCGACCCTCAATGAGCTGGATGAGTCCGCGCTGATGCAGATCCTGCTGGAGCCGAAAAACGCGCTTGCCAAGCAGTACGTGCGGTTGTTTGAAATGGAAGGGGTCGACCTTGAGCTTCGCGAGGATGCCTTGCGTGAAGTGGCCCGTCAGGCCATCAAGCGGAAAACGGGCGCCCGCGGCCTTCGGACCATCGTCGAGCGCGTTTTGATGGACACGATGTACGAAGTACCGTCGGTGCAGAATCTCTCGAAAGTCGTCGTGGATGCCGCCGTGATTCGCGGTGAAAGCAAACCCTATTTGGTCTACGAGCAGGAAAAGGCCCTACCCAAGGCCGCTTCCGACCAATAAATCAGGCTCAACGCCATCCGAAAAAACCTGTCTTGAATTATCGGGCGGGTTTTTTATTTTTTTGACGAGTGCCTCTGGCCGCGTCAATTCTTCCTTTCCGCCGTTTACCCCGCGATAAATTCAGCGTATACCTTGAAAACAGGTACGCATGCCACTAACTATTGGCTATGCTTTAACAAAAGCGTAATCAATCGCCGGATTGCCGGGCTTAAAAATGGGTGACAACATGCCACAAGACGACACAATTTCCGAAATCATTCCCGGGTCTCCACGAACCGTTCCGGTGCTGCCATTGCGCGATGTGGTGGTCTATCCGCATATGGTCATACCGTTGTTTGTGGGGCGCGAGAAATCCGTACTGGCCCTGGAAGAGGCGATCAAGGACAACAAGCAGTTGTTGCTGGTCGCACAGAAGGATGCCGAGAAGGATGATCCGGGTCGTTCCGACCTCCATGCGGTAGGTACCCTGGCCTCAATCCTGCAATTACACAAACTACCGGATGGGACCATCAAGGTTCTGGTTGAAGGCATCGAGCGGGTGCGTTGTGTCCAGGTTCACGAAGTCGACAACTACCTGATGGCCGAAGTGCATTCCATCGAGGAGACCGTGCCCTCCGATCGCGAACTGGAGGTCGAGGCCCGTGCGCTGCTCAATCAGTTTGATGGCTATGTGAAACTCAACAAGAAGACACCGCCCGAAGTCTTGACCTCGTTGGCGGGTATTGATGATGTGTCCCGTCTGGCGGATACCATCGCCGCCCATATGGCGTTGAGCCTCGACGAAAAACAGAAGATTCTCGAAACCATCGATCTGCATGCGCGTATCGAACATCTGATGGTGCTGATCGAGTCTGAAATCGACACCTTGCAGGTCGAAAAGCGCATTCGGGGACGCGTGAAGCAGCAGATGGAGAAAAGCCAGCGCGAGTACTACCTGAATGAGCAGATGAAGGCCATCCAGAAGGAACTTGGCGAACTGGAGGAGGGCGGCAGCGACATCGATGAGCTTGAGCGCAAGATTCTGACGGCGGGTATGCCCAAGGAGTCGCTGGACAAGGCCAAGTCGGAGTTGAGCAAGCTCAAGATGATGTCGCCGATGTCTGCCGAAGCCTCGGTGGTGCGTAACTATCTGGACTGGATCATTGCCATCCCCTGGAAGAAGCGCAGCAAGGTCAAGCACGATCTGACGATTGCCGAGCAGGTACTGGATGCCGACCACTTCGGTTTGGAGAAGGTCAAGGAGCGTATCCTCGAGTATCTGGCGGTACAGCAGCGCGTGCGCAAGTTGCAGGGACCGATTCTGTGTCTGGTAGGGCCGCCGGGTGTGGGCAAGACCTCATTGGGTCAGTCCATCGCCAAGGCCACCAATCGCAAGTTTGGTCGCATTGCCTTGGGCGGTGTTCGTGATGATGCCGAGATCCGCGGTCATCGTCGCACCTACGTGGGCGCCATGCCGGGCCGTATCATTCAGACGTTGACCAAGATCGGCAGCAAAAACCCGCTGATTCTGCTCGATGAAATCGACAAGATGGCCTCGGATTTCCGGGGAGACCCGGCTGCCGCAATGCTCGAGGTGCTTGATCCCGAGCAGAACAAGGCCTTTGCTGATCACTATATGGACATGGATATCGACCTGTCCGAGGTGCTCTTCGTGTGCACCGCCAACAGCCTGAATATTCCAGGGCCGTTGCTGGACCGCATGGAGGTCATTCGTATCGCCGGTTACACCGAGGATGAAAAGACCGAGATCGCCGAACGTTACCTCCTGCCGAAGCAGTTGGAGAAAAACGGCCTGAAGGATAAAGAACTGAGCGTGGATACGACGGCGGTTCGCGATGTGATCCGCTATTACACCCGGGAGGCCGGGGTGCGGAATCTGGAGCGTGAACTGTCCAAGGTATCCCGCAAGGTCGTTCGACAGCTGGTTACCCATGAGCAGGAGGCGCCGATTCACGTCGATGACGCGAATCTGGATCAATACCTGGGTGTCCGTCGTTTCGATTATGGCAAGGTGGAGCATCCGGATCAGGTCGGTCAGGTGACGGGCTTGGCATGGACGGAAGTCGGCGGAGAGCTCCTGACGATCGAGGCGGCCACCATGCCCGGTAAAGGTAACCTGAAGTACACGGGGCAGCTCGGTGAGGTGATGCAGGAATCGATTCAGGCCGCGATGACCGTGGTCCGTTCACGGGCCGTGTCGCTGGGTATCGATCCCGAATTCAGTCAGAAAATCGACATCCATGTGCACGTTCCCGAAGGGGCGACGCCGAAGGATGGGCCATCTGCCGGGGGCGCGATGTGCACGGCGATCGTCTCCGCTTTGACGGGGATTCCGGTCAAGGCCACCGTGGCCATGACGGGTGAAATTACCCTTCGCGGCGAGGTGCTTCCGATCGGTGGGCTGAAGGAAAAGCTGTTGGCGGCGCAACGGGGCGGCATTAAGTTGGTGCTGATACCGGAGGGAAATCGCAAGGATTTGACGGAAATTCCTGACAAAGTTAAGAATAATCTGGATATCCGACCCGTCCGCTGGATTGATGAAGTGCTTGATTTGGCACTGGTCACCCCGCCCACCCCAAAGCCGGTGACACCGCTGGAATCAGCCGTTCGTGAAGAGGTCAAACGGACGGATGACACCAGTAACGCCACCGCCCATTGATCCCTCGAACACCGTGCGTTTCGCGTTGCTTGTCGCGCGATTCGGGTTTCGATACGTCGGGTTTGCCCGGCGCGTTTTTCACGGAGTGCAAACGAGCCTGTGTGCCCGGACTCGTGCCATTTGCATGGTTTTTGGTGCCGAAACCCACCCTTCATCGGGCTGGATTGTGTCGGTGTTGTTGACAGCACGCGCGTACGGCTTGTATAACTGGCAGCGGAATCCACGTTCTGCCACTGGAATCGGTCGATTTTGACGGGTTTGCCCGATAGATCAGCGTACCTCCGATACCATGCTAACCCCCTGTCCTAAACCCAAGTGAAAAGGATTGCAACAATATGAATAAATCAGAATTGATTGACGCAATGGCTGCCAAGAGCGGAATGAAGAAGAATGATACGGCTGCCGCGCTGGATGCGTTCATCGAGGCAGTTGGCGAAGCGCTCAAACAAGGGGATCAAGTGACCCTGGTGGGCTTCGGTACATTTTTGGTACGCGAGCGTGAAGCCCGCACGGGCCGTAACCCACGTACCGGTGCATCGATTGAAATCGAAGCTTCTCGTCTGCCTTCATTCAAGGCGGGTAAAGGTCTGAAAGACGCCGTCAATTAATCTGTCTCGAGATGGCGTGCGAGCAAGGGGCATGTCTCCTTGCTCGCGATCCGATTTAACCGTCGGGTATGCGTGAGAGATCGAGTACATAGACAGGGACGTCAGCGTCCCTGTTTTGCTATATGGGCAGAGCGTTTTTGGCGGATAATCAGACGTGAGCGCTCTGTTCCGGTCAGGTTTCCCAGGTAGCGTGTATGCTCGGCCGACGTTGGTGGCGCTACTGCGGGCACGCATGGGTTCCTGTCCCAGATTGTTTGTTTTCTTGCGGCATGTGTGCGGCATTCCGGCGATTCGGGTCGCCACAATTTCAAGGTGTGTTTTATATGTTGATGGATTTGCGGGAACGCATTCAGGGTTGGGTTGCGTATCTCATCATTGGCCTGATCAGTGTGCCTTTCATGCTGTGGGGCGTCGGTGAGTACTTCAGCGGTGGGAAAAACAAACCGGTCGCCGAGGTGGGTGGCCTTCCCATTACCGAGCAGGCATTCGAGCAGGCGGTCAGTGCGCAACGCCAGTCCCTGATCCAGAAACTGGGTGGCAAGGTGTCGGCCGAGCTTCTGCAAAGCCTGAATGTGAAACAGCAGGTCCTCAACCAGATGATTGATGAGCGAGTATTGAGTCTGTTCGTTCACCGGGCGGGCTTCAAGGCACCGGATAGCATGGTGGCCGATCTCATTCGTTCAGAACCCGCTTTCAAATCCGACGGCGCCTTCGATGCCAAAAAATACGAGGCGTTCGTCGCTGCGCAAGGGATGACCGTACCGGCCTTCGAGGCCCGTCTGAAGCAGGACATCGTCATGCGCACTCTGGACACCGCACTAACCGAAAGCGCGATTACGGTTCAGCCGGATCTGGATTTGCTGGTCCGGTTGCGCGATCAGACCCGTGAAGCCGGCTACATCACACTGGCACGCAGTCGGGTAGCCTCTGCGGTGTCTGCGCCGACAGACGATCAGGTCAAGGCCTACTACGCGGCGCATCAAGCCGAATTCGTCCGTCCTGAACGGGTCAAACTGCACTACATTGAGCTTTCTCCGAAGACGCTGGCCCCGCAGGTGAAAGTCACCGACGCGGAGATCGAGCAGGCCTACGAGCATTACAAGACCAAGCAGGAAGCCAATGTGACGCGTACGGCGCGGCACATTCTGATTTCGGTGCCCAAGGATGCCGATGCGGCCACGGTCGAGGCGGCCAAGAAGAAGTTACTGGCGGCCCGTGCGGCTATTCTTTCCGGCAAGACGACATTCGCAGCCGAAGCTAAGGCCATTTCCGACGATCCAGGCTCCAAGGCGCAGGGCGGCAATCTCGGTGAAGTGGCACCGGGGCAGATGGTCCAACCGTTTGAAACGGCCATGGACGCGCTCAAGGTGGGTGAAATCAGCGAGCCGGTGCGGACGCAGTACGGCTGGCATCTGATCGAGGTGACCGCAGAATCCAAGCCGGACATCAAGCCGCTCGATGCCGTACGTGCGGGGCTGGTCGCCGAGGTTCAGGCACGGCATGTCGAGAAGGTCTACTACGACGAAAGCGAAAAACTGTCCGACATCACCTATGAACATCCGGACAGCCTGATCCCGGCCGCGGAAGCACTGGGGCTCAAGGTGCAAACCTCGGATTGGGTGTCTCGTGGGTCGGGCACGGGCATTGGTGACAACGAAAAAGTGCGCCATGCCGCCTTTTCCAAGGATGTCCTCACGGACAAGCTGAACAGTAATCTGGTCGAACTGGGGACGGACCACGCCGTGGTTGTCCGTCTGGATACGCATGAACCCGCGTCGCATCTGACGCTGGACGAGGCTCGGCAGCAAATTACCCAGCGCCTAGAAGCGGAATCAGTCGACCAGAAACTGACAGCCGAAGCCGAACAGATCCGTCAGGCATTGAGCCAGGGTACGGATCCCCAGCAAGCGGCCACATCGGTGGGGGGCGAGTGGCATGCGCCGGTCTGGTTGAAGCGTCAGGATCATCCCGACGGGCTGCCGCCGGAAATCGTTAAGGCCGTCTTTGACACGCCCCCAACTGCAGGTAACCATCCTGCCAGTACCGCCCTTCGTCTGAAGAATGGGGACGAGGCAGTCGCGGTTGTGACTCAGATCAAGTCTGGTGAGCCCGGTACGATCAGTGCAGAGGACAAGCAGCAGCTCGCCGCTCAGATCGAGCAGGCCGAGGGACAGGCGTCCCTGTCGGCACTCATGGCAACATTGCGCCAGGAAACGAAGATCACGATCAATGCATCGACTGAGAAGTCCATCACCCCGTAAATCTAGCGCTGGGCATGCCTGGGATGGCATCGTCCTGCGTAATCCACCGGCAGGTATTCCCGGCATATCGGTACCGAGAATGCCTGCGGGATCGAATGAGCCTTCAGGCACCTCGCCCCGATAAAGATAAGGAGTAGGGACAGTGGCACTTCATTGGCAAATCATGATCGCCATCGGGGCGGCCTTTGTGTTCGGCAGCCTGTTCGGCCCGGAGGTTGATGGCTTCTCCCTGTTGGGGATTTATGAGTTCGTCGGCGGCATGTTTCTCGATGCGTTGAAGATGCTGATCGTGCCCTTGATCATGTCCTCGATCATCAGTGGCGCGGCCAACCTGGGCCAAGGCAAGGGCGTCGTCGCCATTGCCCGGCGAACCGTGACCTACTTCCTCGCCTCCACCGCGCTGGCCATCGTGACGGCTCTGGTTGTCGTCAATGTGATTCAGCCGGGGGTGTCCGGGCAACACCCCTTGTCCGAGGTCATCCACCTCCCCAGTCTTGGCGGCGATATCTCGGCGAAGTTTGCCAGCCATCAGTTCGGTGATTTCGTTCAGGTCGTCCGGGACATGGTGCCGGCCAATATCGTCGACGCCGCTGCCCACACCCAAATGCTTGGGCTGATCGTGTTTTCCCTGCTGTTCGGCTTCGCCCTGACACGCATTCCCGAGCCGGGGCGTCAGGTCGTGCATGATTTCTGGATTGGCGTTCAGGAAGTCATGATCCAGATCACGCACTGGCTGATGAAGCTGGCCCCGATCGGGGTGTTCGCCTTGGTGGCGGCGGTCGTGGCCAAGAGCGGGCTGGCCCTGCTGCTGCCGATGCTGGGATTCTTCCTCACCGTCGCACTGGGGTTGATGATTCACGCGTTCGTGACGTTGCCGCTGATTCTCTGGCTCACCACGCGGTTGAACCCGTATCACTTCGTTCTGGCCGTCTGGCCCGCCATGCTGATGGCGTTTTCGACCAGTTCGTCGGCCGGCACGCTGCCCGTGACCATGGATGTCGTGGAAAACCGCGCAGGCGTGTCGAAGGAAATCGCTTCGTTCGTCCTGCCGCTCGGGGCGACGATCAACATGAACGGCACCGCGCTGTACGAATGCGCGGCCGTGCTGTTCATCGCCCAGGCCTATGGCGTGGATCTGTCGATCTGGACACAGCTGATGATCGTGGTGCTGGCCCTGATGACCTCGATCGGGGTCGCGGCCGTGCCTTCGGCTAGCCTGGTGGCGATCGCCCTGATTCTGGGCGTGCTCGGTTTGCCACTGGAAGCGATGGGCCTGTTGCTGGTCGTTGATCGGGTGCTGGACATGTTGCGTACCTCGGTGAATGTTTATTCCGATGCGGTCGGCGCCGTGATTGTGGCGCACCGGCGCGGTGACCGGGGTCTGCTCACCGGCGGGATTGCGCCCTGAGACAATGTGTTCGGACGTGAAAAGGCCCGGAGCGGGGGATGCCGCGTTCCGGGCCTTGAGTTTTCTATGGACGTCCGGGGAAGGAGGGCGCCCCGATCGACCGATTATCGTTTAAACGATTACTTGGGGCATTCGCCCATGCCGGTGATGAAGTAACCGGAATCGACGTAGATGTTCTCGCCGGTGATGCCGGAAGCCAGATCCGAGCACAGGAACGCGGCGGTGTTGCCCACTTGCTCGATGCTCACATTGCGCTTCAGGGGCGAATTGGTGGCCACGTAATCCAGGAAGCTCTTGAAGTCGGCGATGCCGGAGGCAGCCAGTGTCTTGATGGGGCCGGCGGAGATGGAGTTGACCCGAATGCCTCGGCCACCCAGCGACGAGGCCGCCAGATAGCGTACGTTGGCTTCCAGGGCAGCTTTGGCCACGCCCATGACGTTGTAGTTCGGCATGGCGCGTTCGGCGCCCAGGTAGGACAGCGTCACGATGGCGCCGTTGTCGCGCAGGGTGCTCTGTCCGGCCTTGGCCAGCGCGGCCAGCGAATAAGCGGACACATCGTGGGCGACGCGGAACGCCTCGCGCGACATGCCGGCGAGATAGTCGCCTTCCAGTGCCTCGCGCGGGGCAAAGGCAACCGCATGCACCAGAATGTCGAAGCCTTCGGGCCAGTGTTCGGCCAAGGCCGGGAACAGGGCATCGATTTGCGCATCGTCGGTGACGTCCAGCGGCAGGTAGATGTTCGAGCCCAATTCGGTAGTGGCTTTTTCAACCTTCTCCTTGAACCGGGTGTTCAGGTAGGTGAAGGCCAGTTCGGCGCCTTCGCGGTGCATCGCTTCGGCAATGCCCGAGGCAATGGACCGGTTGTTGGCGATACCGACGATAAGGGCGCGTTTGCCGCTGAGAAATCCCATACTATGCTCTCCTGGTTCATGTTTGAATGCGCGCTGCGGGCGCTTTCATGCGCCCGCACGGGGGGGCGAGTCGCAGACCGTGGCCCCCGTTGATCTGCATATTGTAGGGATGAAATGCAAAACGAGCACCCCAGACGACGATTTTTACGGCAAATCCTTGCCTCGGGTACGGGCCTCGGCGCCGGTTTGGCGACGGGCATCGGGTTCATGCATCCCGCGGAAGCCGCCGGTTTCGCCGAAGCGCTGGGGTATTCGCCCAAGTATCCGGCCGATTTCACGGCGTTCAATTATGTGAACCCCTCGGCACCGAAGGGCGGGCATCTGGCGCTGTCGGTGTTCGGCAGTTTTGATTCGCTCAACCCGTTCGTGCTCAAAGGGCTGGCCGCGAGTGGCTTGAACGAGTTGTGTTTCGAAACCCTGACCGTGCGGGCCTGGGACGAACCGTTCTCGACCTATGGCCTGTTGGCGGATCGCGCTGATCTCGCGAGCGATGGACGTTCAATCACCTTCCGGATCAATGCCGCCGCCCGGTTTAACGACGGTAGTCCGGTCACGGCGCGGGATGTCTGGTTCAGCTTCAATACCCTGGTGGGGCCAAAGGGCCATCCCCGCTACCGCACCTACTGGGCCGACATCGAACGGGCAGAATTGCCGGATGCTCAGCATGTACGGTTCGTGTTTCGGCGGGTGAATCCCGAATTGCATCTGATCATCGGCGAATTGCCAGTGTTCTCGGAGCGCTGGGTCGGTGCGCGGGATTTCGCCACACTCGCACGCGAAGCCTTTCTGACCAGCGGCCCCTACCGGGTTGAGAAGACCGATTTCGGCAATACGATGTACTACCGACGCAATCCGGATTACTGGGCGCGTGATCTGAACGTGCGCCGCGGCCAGTTCAATTTCGACCGCGTGGTGTTCAAGTACTACAAGGACGAAACCGTCTCGCTGGAAGCCTTCAAGGCGGGCGAGTTCGACGTGTTCTACGAGACCAATTCCAAGCGGTGGGCGCGCGACTATACCGGGGCGTCCTTCGACGACGGGCAAATCGTCCGGCGCGAGATTCCCCACCACAACAATGCGGGGATGCAGGGCTTCGGCATGAACACGCGGCGTCCACTCTTCCAGGATCGGCGGGTGCGGCGGGCGCTGGATCTGGCGCTCGATTTCGGCTGGTCGAACACGCATCTGTTCTATGGGCAATACACCCGCTGCGACAGCTATTTCAGCAACAGCGAACTGGCCTGCAGCGGCATTCCGACCGGTGCGGAGCTGGCCTTGCTGGCGCCGTTCCGTGATCAGCTGCCGGCGGCGCTGTTTACCGGGCCGTACCAGGTGCCCGTCGCGAACGACCCCGAGCAACAGCGGGTAAATCTGCTGGCGGCGCGGGATCTGTTGCACGAAGCCGGCTGGACGGTGCAGAACGGCGAGTTGCGCAATGAGCACGGTCAATTGTTCCGGTTCGAAATCATGCTGGCCATGCGCGGCTTTGAACGGATCGTGGCGCCCTATGTCTACAACCTTAAGCGGCTCGGCATCCAAGTGAGCTACCGCACCATCGATGTCGCCCTGTATCAGCGCCGCCTCGATCATTTCGATTTCGACATGACCGTGGTGGCCTACGGCGAATCTATGTCGCCGGGAAATGAACTGCGCGATCGGTTCAGCAGTGCGGCGGCCCGTACCGAGGGATCGAGCAACTACATGGGGATCGATAGCCCCGTGGTCGATGCCCTGATCGATCGGGTGATCTATGCCGCGAACCGGGCGGAGTTGATCGTGGCCTGTCACGCGCTGGATCGGGTGCTGCTCTGGGGCGAATATCTCGTGCCAAACTGGTACATTGGGGCGCATCGGATGGCCTGGTGGAATCGCTTCGGATTCCACCAACCGCTGCCCTTGTATTTCGATGCCTTGACCTGGGTGCTTCAAACATGGTGGCAAAC
>DATKTJ010000024.1:0-34383 GCA_035531235.1 Halothiobacillus sp.
TCTTGAGATTTTTGTCTCACGGCCACCCGGATGACACGGACGTTTTTCCGAACGTTCTTTAGGTCCTATGTCGGGCAGGTATGCGTGTGTTTCCTGTTACCTATCCTTCGTGGTCCATGATGTATGGACGGTGTCGACCTGGCTGAGGTGCGGTTGTGACTGAATATGTCCTGATTCTGATTAGTACGGTGCTCGTCAATAACTTCGTTCTGGTGAAGTTCTTGGGGCTATGCCCGTTTTTTGGCGTCTCCAAAAAAATAGAAACCGCCATCGGCATGTCCATGGCGACGACCTTTGTGCTGACTCTGTCGGCCATCGCCAGCTATTTGACCGAAACCTATCTGCTCGAACCCCTGGGATTGGCCTATCTGCGCACCATCATGTTCATTGTGGTCATTGCGGTGGTCGTGAATTTCACCGAGATGGTGGTGCGCAAGACAAGCCCGTTGCTACACAACGTGCTGGGGATCTATCTGCCGCTGATCACGACCAACTGCGCCGTGCTCGGCGTGGCTTTGCTGAACGTGCAGCAGGCCCATAATTTTACCGAGTCGGCACTCTATGGCTTCGGTGCCTCGCTGGGTTTTTCAATGGTGCTGATCCTGTTTTCTGCCCTGCGGGAACGGGTTAATGCCGCCGATGTGCCGCTGGCCTTCGAAGGTGTGCCCATCGCCCTGATCACGGCCGGGTTGATGGCGCTGGGCTTCATGGGTTTTGCCGGGATGGTGAAGGCCTGATGCTGACCGCTATTCTTGTATCGGCAGGGCTGGCGCTGGTGTTCGGGATATTGCTCGGCGTCGCGGCACAGTGGTTTCATGTCGACGGGAATCCGCTGGCGGAAAAGATCGACGCCATCCTGCCGCAAACCCAGTGCGGTCAATGCGGCTTCCCTGGTTGCCGGCCCTATGCTGAGGCGATCGCTTCCGGGCAGGCCGATATCAATCAGTGCCCGCCCGGCGGCGAAACGACCATCAAGAATCTGGCCGACCTGCTGGGTGTCGAGCCCAAGCCGTTGAATGCCGAAAATGGCAGTGAGAAAGAAGTCCCCCTGGTGGCGGTGATCGACGAGGCGGTATGCATCGGATGCACTAAGTGCATTCAGGCCTGTCCTGTCGATGCGATCCTGGGCGCCGCCAAGCAGATGCATACCGTGATTACCGACGAGTGTACGGGGTGCGAGCTCTGCCTTGCGCCCTGTCCGGTCGATTGCATAGATATGGTGCCCGTGCATGGGAGCGTGGACGATTATCGTTTTCCGCTGCCCGCTTCAGCGCAATCCGCTGTACCGGATGTGACCGCTGCGCCACGCCCGGCGCCGGAGTCCGCCCATGTCTGAAATCGGCCCAAAGGTGACGAAGGCCCGCTATGATTTTCATGGCGGGATTCATCCGCCGGAAAACAAACAGCTGACCCGGGATCGACCGATTCGCGATTTGCCGCTTATGGCCCGGTATGTCCTCCCGCTGCACATGCATATTGGCGCGTCGGCGAGGCCCGTGGTCAAAGTGGGTGAGCGGGTTGGCAAAGGGCAGGTTCTGGCCCAGGCCACCGATTTCATATCGGCCACGATCCATGCACCGACCTCCGGTACCGTGGTCGCCATTGACGATCATCTGATCCCCCATCCGGGCGGACTCCGTGCGCCGTCGATCCTGCTTGAGTCGGACGGCGACGATCTCTGGGCCGACATGCTCGAGCCCTGGCCGGACTATCAGACTCATTCCCCGACGGCGTTGCGTTCTCGCTTGCGGGAATCCGGGGTGGTCGGGCTGGGGGGCGCGGTATTCCCGACGGCAGCCAAGTTGGCAACCGGTCCAGCCCAGGTCACGACCCTGGTGCTCAACGGGGCGGAATGCGAACCCTATATCACCTGTGACGATCGCCTGATGCGTGAGTCGCCGGCAGATATCGTCGCCGGGGCACGGATCGCATTGCATATGCTTGGTGCGACACAGTGCCTGATCGGTATTGAGGACAACAAGCCCGAATCACTGACGGCCATGCGCACCGCCGTGGCCGAAGATCCACGGTTTGCCGTGGTTTCGGTGCCGACCCGATATCCGGCAGGGGGCGAAAAACAGTTGATCCGTATGCTGACCGGCATCGAGGTGCCGCGCGGCCGCCGGGCGACAGAATATGGTTTGCTCTGCCTGAATGTGGCCACGGTCGCGTCGGTATATCAGGCCGTCGTGCATGGATTGCCGGTGATCGACCGGATCGTGACGCTGACGGGGGGCGGGGTTGTTCAGCCGGACAACTTCAAGGTGCGGATCGGTACCTTGATGAACGATGTCCTTACCGCCGCGGGGGGATATCGGGCAGGGGTCGACCGGCTGATCATGGGCGGGCCGATGATGGGATTCTCCCTGCCGGACGATACCGTACCGGTTGTGAAGGCGACGAACTGCATGCTGGCCCTGCGGCCTGAGGATCGCCCGGAGGAACCCGCACCGCAGCCCTGTATCCGGTGCAGTCTGTGTGCCGAGGCCTGTCCGGCAGATTTGTTGCCTCAGCAATTGTACTGGTATGCCCGTTCGCGTCAGTTCGACCGGGCAGTGGCCTATCATCTGTTCGACTGTATCGAGTGTGGCGTCTGCACCGCCGTCTGCCCGTCCCACATCCCGCTGGTAGATTATTACCGGTTTGCCAAGACCGAGGTCTGGGCGCAGGAACGGGAGAAATCCAAGGCCACGGTCGCCCGGGACCGTTTCGAGTTCCGTAAGGAACGTCTGGAACGGCAGAAGGCCGAACGTGAAGCGGCCTTGAACAAGAAGCGTCAGGCCCTGGAAGCCAAGGCGGCCAAGGCGGTGCAGACCCCCAAACCGCCCGGTGACACACCGGCAGAACCCCAGACCAGCACTGAAACCGCCGCCGGTGAGGCGGCCTATGGCGAGTATCGGCCCGGGCATGCACCGATCGACACCCGCCTGGACTCCGCCGTTGAAGCGGCGCGCGCCCGTTCCAAGGCCCGTCGTGCGGCACTGGAAGCCCAGCGGACCGAAGCGCCTATCCCCGAGTCCGATGACGAGAGTGAAAAAATATGAAATTTGGGACTCAATCCCGTCCGTTGTCTGAAGGCGTCAACAGTGTCCAGCGTGTCATGCTCACGGTCTGGCTGGCCCTGGTGCCGGGGACGGTCGCGGCGACCGCCTTGCTGGGCTGGGGCGTGCTCATCAATGTGGTGCTGGCGGTGATGGCCGGTCTCGCGGCTGAGGCCCTGATGCTGTGGCTGCGGGCCCGGCCGGTACGTCCGGCGATCACGGATGGTTCGGTGGTGGTACTCGCCTGGATTTTTGCGCTGTGCCTGCCCAACCTCGGGCCCTGGTGGTTGCCGGTGTTTGGCGCCGCCTTTGCCGTGATCGTGGCCAAACAACTGTATGGCGGGCTGGGGTTCAATCTGTTCAACCCGGCGATGGTGGGTTATGTGGTTCTGCTGATTTCCTTCCCCGAGCCGATGACGCGCTGGGGGCCGGCGATCGATGTCGGCGGGGGTGCCCTGAATTTCGCGCAAAGCCTGGCCTGGTCGTTCAGTGGTGCGCTGCCGACCGGAATTGGTTATGACGGCCTGAGCGTCGCCACGCCGCTTGATCATATGCGTGAACAAATCATGGCCGGCGCGCCCATTCATGCCGTGACCCAGAGCGTATTGGGCGGCGCCGGACTCGCCCGATCCTGGAATCTGTGGCTGGGGGCGGGCTTTTTGCTGGGTGGCGCGTTGATGCTGTGGCGCGGTGTGATCCGCTGGCATATTCCGGTCGCGGTACTCGCCGGTGTTGCCGGCATGTCGGGGTTTCTCTGGTTGATTGCCCCCGCGACACACGCTTCTCCCTTGTTCCATCTGGTCTCCGGCGCCACGATCTTCGGAGCGTTTTTTGTGGCCACCGATCCGGTGACGGCTTCGACGACGCCGCGGGGCAGATTGATTTTCGGGTTTGGCATCGGGGTGCTCACGGTGCTGATCCGCAGCTTTGGCAACTATCCTGATGGGGTGGCCTTTGCCGTCCTGCTGATGAACCTCTGCGTGCCCCTCATCGACTATTACACCCAGCCACGCGTGTTTGGTCATAAAACGGCGGGCAAGTTGCGATGAAGCGTCTGCTGAAGCTGGATCGAAGTCGGATCGTGATCACCGCGCTGCTGCTGGTGGGGTTTTCCATCGTGGGCGTGGGGCTGGTTTCTGTGACCGAAGAGGCGACCCGGGCACGAATTTCCGAGGCGGCGCTGGCCGTGCTTCAGGCTCAGGTCGGTGCCGTTTTGCCCAAGGGGCGTTTCGATAACGACCCGGCCAACACTGCCTTCCTGCCACCCGATCCCGCCGCGCTGAATCTGCCGCCGTTGAAACCACCCGTGCATGATCCGGCCAAAGCCCTGGACGAGGCGGCTCGTGCCGGCATCGTCGGCTTCCGCGCGACTTTGAATGGCAAAGTGACCGCGGTGGTTCTGCCGGTGATTACCCACTATGGCTACAGCGGGGACATCAAACTGATCGTCGGCGTTGATCGGTCAGGCGTTGTGACGGGCGTGCGTGTGACCCGACAGAATGAAACGCCGGGGCTGGGTGACAAGATCGAACCGACCAAATCCGCCTGGATTTTCGGTTTTGACGGCAAGAGCCTGAAGAATCCCGACACCAAGGGCTGGGCGGTCAAGAAGGATGGCGGGGTGTTTGACCAGTTCACCGGCGCGACCATCACGCCTCGGGCGGTCGTCGGCGCCATTCATCAGGTTTTGTCCTATGTTCAGGTGCATCATGCCGAGCTATTTTCGAGTCCGGATCTGGCCCCCCACGAGCAACCTGCAAAAAATGACGGGCAGAGGAGTACGCAATGAGTGACGTTTCCTATCGCGAATTGACGGTTCAGGGTCTGTGGAAAAACAACCCCGGCCTGGTTCAGATCCTCGGAATGTGTCCGATGATGGCGATTTCCACGACGGTGGTGAATTCACTGGGTCTGGCTTTGGCCACGATACTGACCATGGTGGTCTCCAACGGCCTGGCATCGTCCATACGGCACTGGGTGCGTCCCGAAGTGCGGTTGCCCGTCTTTGTGATGGTCGTCGCATCGGTGGTCACGGTGATCGAACTGCTGATGAATGCCTATATGAACACCCTCTATCATGCCCTGGGTATTTTCCTGCCCTTGATCGTGACCAACTGCATCGTGATCGCACGGGTGGAAGGTTTCGCCGCCCGAAACCAAGTCATTCCGGCCCTGTACGATGGTTTGATGATGGGGTTGGGGTTCGGCCTGGTGCTGATCGCATTGGGCGCCATCCGTGAAGTGCTGGGTTTTGGCACGCTCATGGCGAATGCCCAGCAATTGTTTGGCCCGGTGGCAGCGCACTGGACGCTGCATATCCTGCCTGAACAGGCCCATTTTCTATTGGCGATTCTGCCGCCTGGCGCGTTCATGGCGCTGGCTGTACTGATTGCTCTGAAACAGGCGATCGAGCGGCGTCTGGCCAATCGAAAACCAGTGACCTCGACCGAGCCCGCCGGGGTGGCGGCGCCGTCACTTTCCTGACCCCGCGAGCTGCCGGATATCAAAACGGCTGGAATCTTCGGCCCACCGTATTCAGCGATTTTCCGATACGCAGAGCGGCGTCTGGTCGGGGTGTTCGACCGCAGTAGCGATGGCCGTAACGAATTGTTGCAGTTCATCCGGGGTCAGCACGGACAGTATTCGGTTCATGAGCAG
The DNA here is from genome assembly GCA_035531235.1 of Halothiobacillus sp. GTDB lineage: Bacteria > Pseudomonadota > Gammaproteobacteria > Halothiobacillales > Halothiobacillaceae > Halothiobacillus. Next base: position 5,700 of record DATKTJ010000024.1, read on the forward strand.
GGGGTCGATGCGGGCGAGGCTGGTGCCACCTTCGCTCAGCGGAACCCAGATTCCGGCGGAACGTTGTTCGTCCTCACGGTCCTCCGCGCGGGCTGCGGCCTCGTTCTTTTGCGTATCGGATTCGTACCACGCTTCGATCTGATCCAGCAGCGCGTCATCGATGTCGTCGGGTATGGCTACGATGGTGACGGCATCATTGATCGGGTCCGGGCGACTCGTCACGACCAACCCAAGCGCCTTGACCTGGGTCACAAAGTTGGCGCCTCGGTCGTTCGTCAAAAAACAGAATTCATACATTTTGCTTGCCTCGTACGTTCGTGGTCGCGCCTTGGTATTGCCATTGCCCCGTTTGCGACGGATATCCTCGGCCCATGTCTTTTTTGAGACTGTAACTGAATCGGGGGTAATCCAATTGACTCAACCTAATGGGTGAGTGTTTCACTGGGTTGAATTGACTTGCTTTCCGGCTAGAGTACCTGAACTACCCCATAATTTTGGGGGTTTGATGGGAGCAGGTGATTATGAGCATTGAAACTCAGATTGTTGTTATGTCAATTATCGCCATGATCGGCATTATCGGTATGCCGACCTATGTCTTCTGGTGGTTCTGGAAAAAATCTGGACAGGCCATGAAGGAAAAGCACCTTCGATAAGAAGCACTATCCACTGTGCGTCGGTGCAGCCCGTTGACGGCACCGATCCGACGTATCACCTTCCCCTGCAACGCCTATGCCCGAACGTAAATTCTGGCACAGGCGTCGTGCGGCTTAGCGAATACATCCATACCAGACGCTCTACTGCAAAGGAAGGTAGAGATCGGTGATCAGTTCATGTTCCTCGAAGTGAGGCAACAGATTCAGGTAATGGAAAAAGAGCGGGAAGTCGCGCAGGGTCTCGCCGCTCTCCGGTAGCCAGTCGCGGTAGAGGTAGATCGCGCTTGACGCAATACCCTGATGGCTACCCAGGAGCCGAACCCGTGCGCACCGGCCACCGGGAATCATCCGGTTGACGATGCCGAACCGATTGTCGGGAACGGCCTCATGAACCGATCCACACAGATCGAATCGAAATTCATCCGGTTCCGTGGTCTGTGGGTTGTCATAGGCAATACCGAAAGACTGGCTGCTGTGCACGGGCGACAATCCACTTTCCTTGCGCCATTGGATGAATTGTTTCACCGAATCGTTGATCAGTTCGGGATCGCCCCGGTGTTCCAGCGCAGCAATTTTCGTTTCTTCAAAGTCGACAATGGTGACATTCATGTTCTGGAGCCTCTCTGGCGTAACAGTCTGAAATTGAGCCCACCAGGGTTTCCAGGCGGGCGACTTCCTGAACTGGGAGGGCGTCTGGTCGAAGACTCTTTTGAATGCGCGCGAAAATGATTCCGGGTTTTCGAAACCGGCATCCAGCGCAATATCGATAATCGGCGCGCCTACCCCAAAAACGAGTTGGTAGGACGCGCGTTTCAAACGCATCAGCTGGACGTATCGATAGACATTAATACCGGTGTGGCTGGAAAACGCCCGATGAAAGTGGAACTTGGAAAAGTTGGCCACCTGACTCAGGTGTTCCACGGACAAGTCTGAATCCAGATGCTTGTCGATGTAGTCGAGCACCTTGCCGAATCGTTCTCGATAGGTGCGTTCGGTCGAATCGTTCATGGTACGTCCCCCTCAGTTCGACACGAACTATGCCGTGTGTCGGGGTCGGGTGTCCTGACCGGAATTGCTGGATCAGGCCCAGTGTTGGGGCGGTAGCTTCAGCTTGGCGGCGCGCATTTAGAGAAGATCCAGCGCTTGATTGAGGTGGCTGACCGCCGTGATGATCAAGCCGTCAATGGGCCGAGCAGGCATATTGGCCTTGGGAATGATGGCGTGGGTAAAGCCATGTTTGGCGGCCTCGGCCAACCGTTCCGGTCCGCCACTGACGGGACGGATTTCACCGGCCAGGCCCACTTCACCGAACACGATCAAGCCATCCGGCAGCGGGCGATTGCGGAAGCTGGAGAGCACGGCGAGCAGGCTGGGCAGATCAGCCGCCGTTTCAGTGACGCGCACACCGCCCACGACATTCAAAAATACGTCCTGGTCGTACAGGGCGATTTGCCCGTGCCGATGCAGCACCGCCAACAGCATGGCCAGCCGATTCTGTTCCAGACCGACCGTGAGTCGCCGGGGATTGCCGCCAGGGTGTTCAGCAACCAGGGCTTGTACCTCGACCAATAAAGGACGGGTACCCTCGCGCGTGACCGTGATCACACTGCCCGCTACGGGCTGTTCGTGACGTGACAGAAAAATGGCGGATGGGTTGCTCACCGGTTTGAGGCCGCGATCCGTCATGCCGAACACGCCGATTTCGTTGGCGGCCCCAAAGCGGTTCTTCACGGCGCGGATCACGCGGAAACGCGCGCCGGGGTCGCCCTCGAAATACAGCACTGTATCGACCATGTGCTCCAGGACGCGGGGTCCGGCCAGCGCGCCTTCCTTGGTGACGTGACCCACGATGAAGATCGTGACGTCATGCCGTTTGGCGAAACGGACAAGTTGGGCGGTACCCTCACGTAACTGGGAAACCGAACCCGGCGCGGCCGTGAGTCCTTCCGTGTGCAAGGTCTGGATAGAGTCGACGACCAGTAGACGAGGCAGCTGGCGCGCGCAATGCGCGAGGATCGATTCGACCGAGGTTTCGCTCATCAGGGTGAGCTGGCCTTCCTTGCCGGCCAGATCGACGCCCAGTCGCTGGGCTCGAAGGGCAACCTGCTGGAGTGATTCTTCGCCTGTGACATACAGACAGGGCATGTTGGACTGCAGGGTCAGCAGGGTTTGCAGCAAGAGGGTGGATTTGCCGATGCCCGGATCGCCGCCGATCAGTACGACCGAACCGGGCACAAGGCCGCCGCCCAGCACCCGATCAAGTTCATCCAGCCCTGTTGATTCCCGAGGGGTATCACTGATGCGTACCTCGGACAGAATGGTGATCTGGGGGCCGCCCCCGGCGTAACCGGTTGCGCTGGCGGTGCTCTGGTGCGTGGCGCCACTGGGTAGTTTTATTTCCGCGAGGCTGTTCCAGGCCCCGCATTCACCGCATCGCCCGGCCCATTTGGGGAAATCGGCACCGCACTCTTGGCAAACGAAAGCAGATTTTTCCTTTGCCCGCGCCATCAGGGGGTGCCGGATTCCATCTTGAAGGTCAGCCGCGCCATTTCGACCGACCGTTTGCGCACGCTGAGGACTTCAATCTGTACGCCGTCAAGTTCGACGGTGGCACCGACCATGGGCAAAGTCTCGAGCTGTTCGATGATCAGGCCGTTGAGCGTACTGGCTTCCTGGGTGGGGAGCTCGATCGCCAGTTCCCGGTTGATTTCACGGATCGGCACGTTGCCGCGCAGAAAGAAGCTGCCGTCTTCCTGCGGCGCGATGCCATCGACATCCGATTCGGGGTCGGTGGTGAAGTCACCGACGATCTCTTCGAGAATGTCTTCCAGTGTGACCATGCCCAAGACGTCGCCATATTCGTCTACCACCAGGGCAGAGCGTCGATTTTGTGTCTGAAAATTCAGCAACTGGGTCGTTAGCGGCGTGCCTTCGGGCACGTAGTACGGTTCGCGCAACAGGCGCTTGAGTTGGCTCTTGGTCAGCGAGTTGTCCATCAGGTGCGCGAATAGCCTGCGGACATTGATGATGCCCACTGTGTGCTCCACAGAGCCGTGAAATACCGGTATCCGGCTGTAGGGCGCTGTTCTGAGATGACTCAGGACGTCATCCCAGGGGGCGTCGATATCGATGCCGAATATTTCCGCCCGAGGAATCATGATGTCTTCGACCTGCGCCTGTTCGAGCTCAAGCACGGAAAGTAGAAGGCTTTGATTCTGTTCCGGCAGATGGTGGCTGGATTCGCGCACGATGGTCTGCAGTTCGGCAGTTGACAGCCCCTGAATGTTACTCGCCCGAGTATTGAATCCCAGAATGAACAACAGACCATTGGCCATCAGATTGATCAGTTTGATCAGGGGCGACATGAACCGCATGACGAAGGTATAGAAATAGGCCGCCGGCCAAGCGATGCGCTCGGGCGATATCGCGGCGGCGGTCTTGGGGGCCACTTCTGCAAAAATCAATAGGGCGAAGGTCATGATGCCGGTGGCGATGGCGATGCCACTGTCGCCGAATACGCGCAGGCCGATTACGGTCGCGATGGAAGACGCCAGAATATTGGCAAAGTTGTTGCCCAGCAGGATGAGGCCGATCAGTCGATCCGGCTGCTCCAACAGTTTCTGGGCACGCACGGCGCCGCCATGTCCCCGTTTGGCGAGATGGCGCAACCGATATCGATTCAGAGAAATCAGCGCGGTTTCTGAACTCGAAAAAAAAGCCGACACCAGAATGAGGATGACGAGCACAGCGATTAAGACGCCAAGATGGATATCGTTCAATGAGCATTCTATGGGTAGTAAAACCGAAGCTAAGTGTACGCAAATTCACTCGATAAAAGAAAGTATTCCGGCCCGAGGTCGCGTTGATCGGGGGGATGTCGTTTCAGGAAATGGGTTGTGATGACGTCGGGATCTGGGCGGGAATAATTATGTTGGCACGGTTATCGCTTTGTAATCCGCATTGATGATGGGGAGGTTTTCAGAGATGAGTGATCGAATTTTTGGGATTCATGGGCAAGCCTTGCTGTATCGGTCGGAACGGATGGGCATTCTGTCCTCGAATATTGCCAACGCGGATACCCCGGAGTACAAGGCGCGGGATCTCTCGTTTGGCGATGCCCTGCGCGCTGCAGCTGGGCCGGCGGGGCAGGAGGGTGGTGTCGGCCAGCCGTTGGCCCTCCAGCGCAACTCGCCCGGGCAGTTGACCGCGGCGGGGGCAGGTAATGGGGCTCAGGAGCTTTATCGCATTCCTGATCAGCCTGCCCTGGACGGCAACACCGTGGATATGGAGCGGGAACGGGTTCGGTTTACCGAGAATGCGGTGGCCTACCAAACTACGCTGAGTTTCCTGAACAGCCGAATAAAAGGCATCAACTCTGCCCTGACGGGCCAATAGGAGGGATAAACCATGAGTTTGTTCTCGATTTTCAATGTGGCGAGTTCCGCCATGTCGGCGCAGTCATTACGTCTGAACGCCACGGCATCCAATATGGCCAATGCCAACTCGGTTGCAACCAAACCCGAGGACGCCTACAAGGCCCGTGAACCGGTATTCCAGCAGGTGCTCGAACAGAATGGCGGCACAGGTGTGCGGGTAATGGGTATTACCCAGAGCAACGCGGCCAACCCCGCGCTGTACCAGCCGGGGAATCCCTTGGCGAACAAGGATGGCTATGTGTATTCCTCGAATGTGAACCCGGTAGAAGAGATGGTCAATATGTTGTCGGCCTCCCGCTCCTATCAGACCAACGTTCAGGTGATGGATACTGCCAAAAATCTGGCGTTACGCACGCTGCAACTGGGTCAATAAGAGGTGACTACCATGACAACCACGAATTCGGTCTCAAATCCTTTCGCCAGTCTGGGACTGGCCGCTCCTGCTTCTGCCACGACGGGGGGTACGACGGGTGGTGGTCCGCAAACGCTGGACATGAACAGTTTCATGAAACTGTTGACGACACAGCTACAGAATCAGGATCCGACCAATCCCACCGACAACAGCCAGATGGTGGCGCAACTGGCACAGTTCAGCTCGCTACAGGGCATCAATCAGCTCAATACGACGGTCAGTGGCTTCCAATCATCGATACAATCGAATCAGATCATGCAGGCCGCTTCACTCGTCGGGAAGGCTGCCATTGTGAAGGGGAGTGCGGCCTATGTGTCGACCGGGACGTCATCGACCGGCACACCACAGTCTTCGGGCATTCTGGGTGCCGTTGACGTGCCGACAGGGGCAACGAATCTGGCCGTCACCATCACGAACTCAAGTGGCCAGGTGGTGAATACCCAAACCGTACCGATTACCGGATCCGCCCAACCCAATTTTGCCTGGAATGGCTTGATGCCCGATGGCAGTACCGCGCCGGCGGGGACGTATCAGGTCAGTGCAAGTGCAACCGTGAGTGGCAAGGGCGTGGGCGCCCAGACTTATGTGGGTGCGGTCATCGATAGTGTTGGCGTGAGCGCCACAGGTCCGAAGCTCAATCTGGCGGGGGGGCTGCCTTCCGCGCAACTATCTGATGTCGTTCAGATTCTCAACTAGTTTTTTTCACTATATTAAGTCAATGTATTCTTGCCAAGAATGAGGAGATGACACGATGTCCTTTAATACATCAATCACGGGTCTAAATGCCGCGCAGAAAGACCTGGACGTGACCAGCAACAATATTGCCAACGCCAACTCGACCGGTTTCAAGCAATCTCGGGCTCAGTTTGGCGATATTTACGCCGTCAGCGCGTATGGCAACAGCAAAACGGCGACAGGGCAGGGGGTGCTGACGGAGGCGGTTCAGCAGCAGTTTACGCAAGGCAGTTTGCAGTTTACGAACAACTCACTGGATCTGGCGATTTCCGGCCAGGGGTTTTTTGCTTTCCAACCCACGCTCGACAGCCAGCAATCGGTGTATTCCCGTGCGGGGGCGCTGGGGGTGAACAAGGATGGGTTTATCGTCAATACATCTGGACAGTACCTCAAGGCCCTGCCCGTTACTTCAAATGGCTCGTTGAAGTCCACTTCTCTCGCCAGCGCCTCGCCCATTCAACTGCCGGTTGCCGCAGGTGCGCCCACCCCAACGACGGCGGTCACACAATCCTTCAATCTGCCGGCTAGTGCGACGGCACCCACGGTGGCGTTTGATCCCACTCAGGCTACGCCCGATCCCGCTTCCTATACGCAGGCGAATTCACAGCAGGTGTACGACTCACTGGGCAATACGCATACCTTGACGAGTTATTACGTCAAAACGGCCAACCCGAATGAATGGAATGTGTACTATCAGGTCGATACGCAGACGCCGAGTCAGGGGCCGTCCACGCTGACCTTCAACGCGAATGGCCAGCTGCCCACGACCCCGCCACCATTTACCGTGACGGCCACCGCCGCCAGTCTGGGTACAGGGGCGGCGCCGCTCAGTATCAGCGTACAGAGCCAGGGCGATGCCACACAATACAACGCTCCATTCAACATGGCCGCCCAGTCGCAGAATGGCAATACGACGGGGCAGTTGACCGGTATATCCGTGGGGAGCAATGGTCTGATTCAGGCGAGTTATACCAACGGTCAGTCCATTCCGTTAGGTATGGTGGCCTTGGTAAGTTTTAGCGATCCACAGGCCCTGAAGCAGGTCGGCAACAACTCCTGGGCGCAAACCGTGGATTCCGGCAGCCCGACGGTGGGGCAGCCGGGGACGGGGTCTCTGGGGGCCATTCAGGGGGGGGCGCTGGAACAATCCAACGTGGATTTGACCCAGCAGCTCGTTAACCTGATTACCGCGCAGCGGAATTTTCAGGCAAATGCACAGGCCATTCAGACTGATAAAACCGCAACCGATGCGGTGATGAATATTCGTTAATCGAATACGATCAATTTCCTCCAGTAAAAGCGGGCTCAGGCCCGTTTTTTTATGCCGATTCGTGCGCCGGAAAATTGGCACCACAAGATTTTCAGGTAATTATTTTCTCGATCAAATGGCGTTAAAGCGAGGTTTTCCAGGTTTAATGCCGGGTGATTCATAAGGTTGGCACGGCCTGTGCTTTATCAGGGTTATCTCTATGAAAACATGAGGAGCCGATCATGGATCGTCTTGCCTATATCGCCATGAGTGGTGCGAAACAAACGCTGTTGGCCCAGGCCACCAATGCCAACAATCTGGCCAACGTCAATACACAAGGGTTCAAGGCCGATTTGGATGCCTACAAGTCCATGCCGGTGTATGGCCCGACCTATGCCTCCCGGGTATATGCCCAGGATGTGCGCAGCGGTACCGATTTTCAGCCAGGCCCATTGATGACCACCGGACGGGATCTGGATATCGCCCTCAGGGGCCAGGGATTTATTGCGGTTCAGGCGGCCGATGGCTCGCAAGCCTATACCCGGCGCGGCGATCTGCATGTCTCACCCAATGGTCAATTGCAAACCGCTCAGGGGGATCCCGTGATGGGTAACCAGGGGCCGATAGCCATACCGCCCGCGAATCGGATCGATATTCTGGCCGATGGCACGATTTCCATTATTCCTTTGGGGGGCACGCCGAATGCACCGGCCCAGGTTGATCGCATCAAGCTGGTCAATCCCCCGCCCGCAGATCTGGAAAAGAGGGCGGATGGCCTGTTCGGATTGAAACCCAATACGCCAGCACCGCAACCGGATGCGAAAGTCCAGGTGGCCAGTGGCGTGCTGGAGGGGAGCAATGTCAACGCCGTGGACGCCATGGTGAAGATGATCGAATACGGTCGCTTGTTCGAGATGCAGACCAAGATGATCAAAACGGCCGGTGAAGATAGTTCCAGCGCCGATAAATTACTGCAATTCACTTGAGGATTGAACCATGACCACACCTGCCTTATGGATCGCAAAAACCGGCCTGGATGCGCAACAAACCCGCATGTCGGTGATTTCAAACAACCTGGCCAACGTAAATACCACTGGCTTCAAACAGGATCGGGCGGTATTCGAGGATCTGATTTATCAGAACTACCGTCAGGTCGGTTCGGCCAACACGCAGCAAAACGAAGTACCGACGGGGCTAAATATCGGTACGGGCGTGAAGGTCGTTGCCACTGAGAAAAACCATACTCAGGGCAATCTGGTTACCACGAACAATGCGCTGGATATGGCGATCAACGGTCGCGGGTTCTTTCAGGTGCTGCAGCCGGATGGTTCAGTGGCTTACACGCGGGATGGCAGCTTCAGCATGAACAGCAGCGGCCAGGTCGTTACCGCCAATGGTTTGGCGCTGCAACCTGCGATCACGATCCCTCAGGGCGCGCAGTCCATTTCGGTGGGCAGCGACGGTACCGTCAGTGTCCAGTTGGCCGGCCAGGCGCAGCCCACCCAGGTGGGTACGATCAATTTGGCGGACTTTGTGAATCCGGCCGGTTTACAGCCTGTCGGGGATAACCTTTTCCTCGAATCCGGCTCCAGCGGCGCGGCGCAGACCAGTACGCCGGGTCTTAACGGTGTGGGTGCGCTGCAACAGGGGATGCTGGAAAGTTCGAACGTGAACGTGGTTGAGCAATTGGTCAGCATGATCGAGACTCAGCGCGCGTATGAGATGAATTCCAAGGCTATTTCGACAACGTCGAGCATGTTGCAGACGCTGAATCAGAATGTGTAATGCGCCTGGGGCAATCCGGGGAGGCTTGAGATGAAGATCAGAGGTTTGGTTTGGATCATGGGTGTCGCGATGATTGGGGGGCTGGGGTTGAGCGGTTGTGCCAGCCAGCCGCCCGTCAAGCCGGATCCGTCGTTTGCTGTCGTCATGCCGCCGGAGGAATCCCAAAATAATCCGATGCAGACCAGCGGCGCGATTTATCAGGCGGGGCAGATGGACAACATGTTCGTTGATGCGCGTCCATATCGGGTCGGTGATATTTTGACGGTGGTCCTGCAGGAGAGCATGAACGGCAGTAAAAGTGCTACGACCGCTACCAATAAGTCGCAAGCCACAGCGATTACACCACCGGCCATTTTTGGCCTGACCTCGTCGGCGGTGGCGCGATTGACGGGAAATCTGAGCAGCAGCAATGCCTTCAAGGGTGATGGCACCAGCGCGCAAACCAATAACCTGAGTGGTCAGATTACGGTTACTGTCTCTCGGGTCTATGCCAACGGCAGCCTGTTCATTCAGGGGCAGAAATACATCGGCATCAATCAGGGTACCGAATATGTGAAATTGTCGGGGTTGATCCGGCCGCAGGACATTGCGCCGGATAACACCGTGATTTCAACGCGCATTGCCGATGCCCATATTTCCTACGGTGGTAGCGGTACTGTGAACGATGCCAACAACATGGGCTGGCTGGCGCGCTTCTTCAATAGCCCGATTTTCCCGTTTTAAAAGAGGCCTATCATGCGTCATCTATTCATTGTCTTGCTGATTGGCGGTCTTCTGCCCTTGAGTGCGCTCAACGTGGCTCAAGCAGATCGCATCAAGGATCTGGCGACCTTCGCCGGGGTGCGGGATAACCAGATCATCGGGTACGGGATCGTGGTCGGCTTGCCCGGTACGGGCGATCAGACCACTCAGGTACCTTTTACCCTGCAAAGCATCCAGAACATGCTGGCCCGGCAGGGCTTGTCGACCGCAGGTGCGGGTAATGTTCAGCTCAAGAACGTGGCGGCGGTGATGGTGACGGCCAACTTGCCACCGTTTGCCAAACCCGGTCAGCAGATCGACGTCACCGTATCGTCCATCGGGAATGCCAAGAGCCTGCGCGGTGGCGAGTTGTTGATGACCCCGCTCAAAGGGGTGGATGGACAGATCTATGCGATTGCCCAGGGCAGCTTGCTGGTCGGTGGTCTGGATGTGTCGGGCAAAGACGGTTCGCGTATCACGGTCAATATTCCGACTGCGGGTCGGGTTCCGAACGGGGCACTGGTCGAGCGGTCCGTGGTCAGCTCGATGGGCGGCGCGAATTCGGTCTATCTGGATCTGAACTCCCCCGACTTCACGACCGCCAAAAATATGGAGCAGGCCATCAACCAGGCGCTGGGCGGTGGGGTGGCCGAGGCCGTTGACGGCGGCACCGTACGTGTCCGTGCGCCACAGGATCCGAATCAGCGGGTGAGCTTCATGTCGGTGCTGGAGGGGATCGACGTCAAGCCGGGCGAAGGTTCCGCCAAAGTGGTGGTCAATGCCCGTACTGGCACGGTGGTGATTGGCCAAAACGTCCGGATCGAGGCGGCGGCCGTTTCTCATGGCGATCTGACGGTGACGATCAAGGAAAACAATCAGGTGTCTCAGCCCGCACCCTTTTCACAGGGCCAAACGGTCGTGACCCCGAACTCTCAGCTTGGCGTGAAGGAAGACAAGAAGCGGGCATTCCTGTTCAACCCCGGCGTCACCTTGAACGATATCGTCAAGGCGGTGAATGCGGTTGGGGCATCGCCATCGGATCTCGTCGCGATTCTGGAGGCATTGAAAAGTGCCGGTGCGCTCAAGGCACAACTGATCGTGATTTGATGCGCCGTCAGTTGCGTCGAGGAAGGTAGATTATGACCATCAATCAAAATACGGCCATCACCAGCTATAACGATTTTCAGGGCCTGGCACGTCTGCAGTCGACGGCCAAGAATGATCCGCGCGCCGCGTTGAAAACGGTGGCGCATCAATTTGAAACTCAGTTCATTAGCATGATGATGAAGTCGATGCGCGAAGCCACGCCGCAGGACGGCTTGCTCGATAGCGAACAAAGCAAAACCTTTCAGGGCATGATGGATCAGGAAGTTTCCCAGAAAATTGCGGCACATGGGGGGATCGGGCTGGCCACTATGATCGAGCGGCAATTGCGTCAGGACACTGCGAGCCAGCCCAAGATCTCTGCAGAAGCCAAGGCATTCCTTCCCCTGCACCCGACAAACCCGGCCAGTACACAGGTCGTTGATGCCCTGCCGCGCGCATTCAAGTTGCCTGAGCGGAATCAGACCCTCAGGCCTTTTGCCTTGCACAAATCCCTCTTGCTGGATGCGCCCGCCGTGAAAGCGGGTAATGCCGTTGATGCCGCAGTTGACTCGGCCAAGCCATTACCGACAGCAGCGAATGCACCAAAATACTGGGATTCACCGCAGGCATTTGTTGATGCCATCCTCCCGCATGCCCAGGCAGCCGCGCAAAAGCTGGGCGTGCCCGCCCAAGTTCTGATTGCGCAGTCGGCTCTGGAAACGGGGTGGGGGAAACATCTGCCCGTCGATGCACAAGGCCGTGCAAACTATAATTTCTTTGGCATCAAGGCCGATTCTTCCTGGCAGGGTGCCCAGCAAACGGTGAATACGCTGGAGTTCGAAGGGGGCGCGATGGTCCCGCGCAAGGCGACTTTTCGTGCCTATGACTCCATTGCCTCGTCCTTCAATGATTTCGTGCAGTTTCTTCAGCAAAATCCCCGCTACAGTCAGGCATTATCTGCCAAGAGTGACCCGGATGCCTTCGCGCGAGCCTTGCAGAAAGCAGGTTATGCCACCGATCCGCAATATGCGGACAAACTGATTGCCATCATGCATTCGGGGCGAATTCCCGATTCCAAGCCCGCCGTCGCACCTTCCTGAATAAAATCAGCAGGGTTTTGGTGATCCGGTGTTAAAGTTTTTTTGTATTTGGTCGATAGAGTGTCTATCCCGCTATAGAGGTTTTGGCCATGCCAGACTTGATGAGTAATGCCGTATCTGGGCTGCTGGCCATGCAGCAGGCCTTGGCCACGACCGGCCATAATGTTGCCAACGCGAATACCCCCGGCTATTCGCGGGAGACCGTCAATCTCACGACGATGCCCCCGCAATTCCAGCAGGGCAGTTATGTGGGCTCCGGGGTTCAGGTCGGCTCAGTAACCCGCAGCTACGATCAGTTCGTCACGAGCCAGCTCAATAGCGCAACATCGGATAACAGTCGACTGAGTTTTCTGAAAGACTTTTCAACTCAAGCCACGCAGCTCCTTGGGGATACGAGTACGGGGATTGCCCAGCAGACCCAGACCTTCTTCAATGCCACTCAGGCTGTGGCCAGCAATCCAACGGATCCGACTGCGCGATCGACTTTTCTGGGTTCCGCCCAAGCGCTGACCAACGAGTTCAATCGCATCGATACCCAATTGCAGAATCTGGATTCCCAGATCGGCCAGCAGGCGACGGCCATTGGTCGGCAGATCAATACCTATGCACAGCAAATTGCCTCGCTCAACGGTCAAATCAGCAAGGCGCAGGCCACGAATCCCAATGCCCTGCCAAATGATTTGCTTGATCAGCGCGACCTGCTGATCAACAAGATTTCCCAGCAGATTGATGTGAAGGCGAGCAGTGACAACCAGGGCAATATCAATCTGACCTTGGGTAGCGGACAGTCCCTCGTGCTGAATGATCATGCGACCAATCTGAGTGTCGGCAATCTCCCCTCGGGCTTGAATGTGACGCTTGGTAATTCGGATATCACTTCCCGCGTCACGGGCGGCACCCTGGGCGGTATGCTGCAAACGCAAAGCCAGTTGATTACACCGTTGCGCAACCAACTGGGGCAGGCGGCATTGGTGCTGGCAGATCAGGTCAACCAGAACCAGACGGCGGGTGTCGACCTCAATGGCAATCCCGGCACGAATTTGTTTACGGCTGTTTCCGCGTTTGCGCCGCAGACAACCGCACTGCCAACCAATCAAGGAACGGGCTCAGCGGCCGGAACCTATACCGACCCGACTCTGCTCACCGGGCAAACCTACCAGGCCCGTTATGATGGGACGAACTGGCAGGTGAGTACTCAGCCGAACAATGGTGCCGCGCCCCTGACGGTTGCATCGGGTGGAACATTGAGTTTGCCGGGGCTGAATGTTGCGTTCTCTGGGGCGCCACAGTCGGGGGATGTGCTGAACATTCTGCCTACGGTGGGCGCGGCTGGAAAGATCGGGGTCGTGCAGCAAAGTCCTTCCGGGGTGGCCGCGGCAGCGGCAGGACAGCCGGCCTATTCACGTGACAATACGCAGATTCAGGCATTGTTTGCCCTGGGGAGCACGACACTGGTCGGCCAGAGCGCGGCGGGTGCCAATGATGGCGCCAGCCTGACTGACACGATCAGTTCGTCCGTGAGCCAGGCGGGTGCCTTTGCTGGCCAGGTGCAGCTGTCGGCCCAGGCCGCCAGTGCGACTTTGCAGAATTTGACCGCCCAGCAACAATCGGTTTCCGGTGTGAATCTGGATGAGGAGGCCGCCAATTTGATGAAGTATCAGCAGGCTTATCAGGCGCTTTCTCAATCGATCAGCTCATCCAATGCGATGTTTCAATCATTGCTCTCGGCCTTCCATTAAGGGGATATGATCATGCGCGTATCGACATCCATGATTTTCACTCAAGGCCTGACGAATCTGCAGCAACAGCAGACAAGCATGCTGCAAGCTCAACAACAAATCGCGACCGGCGTGAAGCTTACCAACCCGGCGGATAACCCGGTGGCCTTCCAAACGGCCAGCAACCTGTCCGTATACGCGAGCAAGCAGAGTCAGTACAGCACGAATATCGATACCGCTACCGGCAAGGTTCAGGTGCAGGAATCGACCATGGGGTCGATTACGAGCATTCTGCAAAGTGTGCGGGATGTGGCGATTCAGGCGAACAGTTCGGCGCAGAGCCCCACCTCGCGGGCTGCTTTGACCGATCAACTCGGTCAGTTGCGCCAGGCCTTGGCGGGCCAGATCAATGCCAAGGACGAACAGGGTAACTATCTATTCTCCGGAACCGCTGCGCGTCAACAGCCCTATGATGCGGCGGGTACGCTCAATCCCAATGTGGCATCGGCGGGCACAGTGAATCTGGCGATTGCTGATAATCAGTCCGCCACGATCAATCAGCCTGCTGGACAAGTCTTCCAGTTGACGACGAGTGCGACGACGGGCGGGAGTGCGAGCATCCTGCAGGTCATCGACCAGTTGCAGGCAGCCATCACGGCGCAGCCAGCCAATCTTCAGACGGTGTACCAGAATACACAGCAGGATCTGGACGCTGTCATGAATCAGGTCACCGATACGCGCGCGGGGATGGGGAATACACTCAACACGTTGTCTGCCGCCAAGGACAGCAATGCCGCGCTGAATGTCGTGAATCAACAAACCCTGTCCAATTTGCGGGATACGGACATGGCGACTGCCGTGACAAAGCTCAATCAGAGCTATCTCAATCTGCAGGCGACACAACAGAGCATGGTCAAGATCCAGGGCTTGTCGCTGTTCAACTACCTGCGCTGATTTCGAGATCCGCTTTGGTGGGTGCAAGGTTCCTTCGGTCTGTTGAAAAACTGATTAGGGTCGCCAGTAATCCACCGGAGCGCGAGATCGCCGAGGTATCTTGATCGGCATGTCCACGCTTGTGGTGCCGACATTGATCAGGCCCAACAACAGTTCGCTTTCCGAAAGCCCCATTTCCGTCATCACAAACCGATCATAGACCCGGCTGCCAGTGAGCCACACCGTGCCATATCCCAAATGGTTTGCGGCCAGCATCACCTGCTGCGTGGCGGCTGCAGCGGCCAGAAACTGCTCGATAGCCGGAACCTTCGGATGGTCGTTCGTGATGTTTGCGATGGCGGCAATCAGCATGGGGGCGCGCAGGGCGCGTTCGCGTTCGCGTTCCAGGAGTGACGGGGCAGTATCCGGCGAGCGCCGAAGTAGGGCTTGGACAAAGATATCTCCCAACGCATCTCGTTGCCCCTGTTCGATGACCAGAAAACGCCAGGGGTGGAGTGCACCGTGATCCGGCGCACTTTCGGCGGTTTGCAGGATACGCTGTAGTTCTTCGTGTGCGGGCGCGGGTTCAACGAGATATTTGGGTGATGTTGACTGGCGTTGCTGGATGAAATCGATGAAGTCCATGTTTTTCCTTACATGTTTTTTTGCATAATTTAAATGAAAGCTTGGCGCGACGGGCTTTTTGACCGATAATTTGCGCCCACTTTCGAAGCATGCTGGATTTATGGCAAAAGAAGATTACATCGAGATGCAGGGTACTGTCGTCGACACCTTGCCCAATACCATGTTCCGGGTTGAGCTGGAAAATGGTCATATTGTGACGGCTCATATTTCGGGCCGGATGCGCAAGAACTACATTCGTATCCTGACTGGTGACAAAGTTACCGTACAACTGACCCCATACGACCTGACCAAGGGTCGGATCTCGTTCCGCGCGCGCTAACAGCGTAGCACTTCAATCCGAGACATGATCGGTTCGGCCATGATCGGCCAAACCGGGATATGCTCGTGCTTGCGAAACCCCTCGCCTAGGAGGAGGTTTCGGTCAGTGATGATTCTTCCTGCGTGATAATTGATAGCGCCGGAGATCCTTCCGGGTCGAGATGGAATCTCACCTCGCCGCCGTGGTCGGCCAATGCGCCAAACAGAAGCTCTTCTGCCAACGGGCGTTTGATGCGTTCCTGAATCAGGCGCGCCATGGGCCGGGCGCCCAGCACTTCGTCGTAACCTTCCTTGCCGAGCCACTGACGTACCTCGTCGTCGATCACCATGCGTACTTTTTTCTCCTCGAGTTGCTGCTCCAGCTCGAGAAGTAGCTTATCAACCACATTGGCGATCTGGCGCGGGGCCAGCGATTTGAACTGAACGATGGCGTCGAGGCGGTTGCGGAATTCAGGGCTGAATCCGCGCTTGATGGCCTCGTGTCCGTCCGGGCTGTGATCCTGGGTGACAAAGCCCATGCTGTTTCGTGCGAGCTGCTCGGCGCCCATGTTCGAGGTCATGATCAGGATGACATTGCGGAAATCGACCTGGCGCCCATTGGTGTCGGTCAGCATGCCGTTGTCCATCACCTGCAGCAGAATGTTGAACACATCCGGATGCGCTTTTTCGATTTCGTCGAGCAGCAGGACGGCATGTGGCGTCTTGTTGATGGCTTCAGTCAGCAGGCCACCCTCGTCAAAACCGACATAGCCGGGTGGCGCGCCAATCAGGCGTGAAATGCTGTGGCGCTCCATATACTCGGACATGTCGAATCGCACGAGCTGAATGCCCAGAAGGCGCGCCAGCTGTTTGCTGACCTCGGTCTTGCCCACGCCGGTCGGGCCGGCGAACAGATAGGAGCCGATGGGTTTGTCGGCGGTACGTAGGCCGGAACGTGCCAGTTGAATGGCGGTCGTAATCTGTTCGATCGCTTCTTCTTGGCCGAAAACCACCATATTGAGGTTGCGGTCAAGGTGCCGAAGCACTTCCCGATCAGAGGTGGAGACGCTGCGTTCCGGTATACGCGCAATTTTGGCCACAACGCGCTCGATGTCCGAGGCCAGAATCACATGGGATTCCGGTAGGGGGACCGTCAGACGATGCTGGGAGCCAGCTTCGTCAATGACGTCAATCGCCTTATCGGGCAGGTGGCGGTCGGTAATATGCCGGCTGGCCAGGCGTACGGCGGCTTCCAATGCCTCATCGCTGTACTGGACGTCATGATGCTGCTCGTACCCGCTGCGCAGGCCTTTCAGAATCGCGATGGCCTCGTTTTCGCTGGGTTCGGGAATGTCTATTTTCTGGAACCGACGGGTCAGGGCGGCATCTTTCTCGAAAATTGCCCGGTACTCCTGGTGCGTGGTTGAGCCAATGCAGCGCAGGTCACCATTGGCCAGTGCGGGTTTGATCAGATTCGAGGCATCCATCGACCCACCGGAGGCCGATCCGGCGCCGATCAGGGTGTGAATTTCGTCGATAAACAGGATGGCATGGGGAATCGACTTGATTTTCTTGAGCACCACTTTCAGGCGCTTTTCGAAGTCCCCCCGATATTTGGTACCGGCGACCAGAGAGCCCAGATCGAGGGAATAAACGACTGCTTCCTTCAAGGTGGCCGGGACGTCGCCTTCAATAATCTTGCGGGCCAGGCCTTCCGCAATGGCGGTTTTTCCGACCCCGGCTTCGCCCACCAGAAGCGGATTGTTCTTGCGTCGCCGACCAAGGATCTGTTGTACCCGCTCAATCTCCAGGCTCCGGCCGATCAAGGGATCGATCTTGCCTTCCCGAGCCATCTGATTGAGGTTG
This sequence comes from Halothiobacillus sp., assembly GCA_035531235.1. GTDB lineage: Bacteria > Pseudomonadota > Gammaproteobacteria > Halothiobacillales > Halothiobacillaceae > Halothiobacillus. The sequence continues at coordinate 23,356 of DATKTJ010000024.1, forward strand.
ATGACGAAATTTTCGAAACTGTTTTCGTCTGCGGATTCGGGTTTTTCGCGTTCTTTTTCGTTGGGGGTTTCATTGGTGGGCGGTGCGTCCTGCGTCAGGCCGTGGGCAATGAAATTCATCACGTCCAGTCGCGTGACGCCTGCCTTGTGTAACAAGTGAACGGCGTGGGAGTCCTGTTCGCCGAACAGGGCAGCCAAGACATGTGCACCGGAGACCTCGGTACGCTGGGCGGATTGCACCTGCATGACCGCGCGTTGCAATACCCGTTGAAAGCCCAGGGTTGGTTGGGTTTCACGGGGATCACTTTCCGGAATGCGCGGTGTGGTGTGCCGAACATGGTTCTCCAAGTCGACCGCCAGCTGAGAAATATTGGCATTGAAGCCTTCAAGGACGGCCCGTGCATCGGGGTCTTCCAACAAGGCATGGGTCAGCGCTTCGAGGGTGACGAATTCATAGCGCTGCCGGCGGGCGCGATCGAATACCCGGCTGATGGTGGTTTCCAGAGCTTTACTTAACACGCTGAACTCCTATGTAGACTCTAAGGGGCGCGTTCCATAACGCACAACAAGGGATGTTCGTTTTGCCGTGCCACTTGGTTAACTTGTGCCACGCGTGTTTCCGCGATTTCCCGCGTGAAAATCCCACACAACCCACGCCCTGTATGATGAACTTCTAACATAACGCGTTCTGCCTGTTCGGTCGATAAATAAAATAGCTCGACGAGGACGCGTACGACAAACTCCATCGGCGTGAAGTCGTCGTTGAGCAGGATGACCTGATACATCGGCGGCTCGTCAACGGCGGCTGCGGTTTCTGTGTCGTTTTCGTACTGGGTAATGTGGTCGACCATGGTTATCAATATTCGGTTGTAAAGCAGAGTGTGCCCAGTTCCGGGCACGATGCCGGAATGGACTTGGCGTTCATGGCAACAGTTTGGGGCCAATCTGGCTCGCCCACAAGCCCATGAGTGAATGGCCGAATTCGGTGGCAGTCTGGCTCAGCAGGCGATCTAGCGGACTCTTGTGGGGCGTGAGATCTACCTCATGCTGTAGTCGGAATTGATCGTGGACCACACTGCGTACGGTGCCCAGTCCATCGACGAGTCCATTCTTGACCGCCTGGTCGCCGGTGTAGATCAGCCCAGAGAACAGGTCCGGGTCATTCGCGAGTCGATTGCCGCGGCCTTGCTTCACCGCGTCGATGAATTGCTGGTGAACGGCGTCGAGCAGCTTCTGCATGTATTGAACCTGGGCAGGGTTTTCGGGGGTGAAGGGGTCCAGCATCGCTTTGTTGGCACCTGAGGTCAGCAGGCGACTTTCGATGCCGAGCGTGTGCATCGCACCCACAAATCCGAAGCCGTCCATCCGTACGCCGATAGAGCCGACCAGAGAGGCCTTATCTGCATAGATTTTGTCGGCCGCGGCCGCAATGTAATAGCCGCCAGATGCACAAATATCTTCGGTCACCGCATAGATTGGCTTGGCAGGGTATTCCTTGCGCAGTCGCATGATGGCGTCGAAGATTTGGCCAGCTTGAACCGGACTGCCACCGGGGGTGTTCATGCGCAGGACAATTCCCTTGATCTGGGGGGCCTTGAAGGCTTTTTCCAGAATGGGGATCAGTTTTTCGGCCGAGGCGTCCTGTCCGGCGGCGATAATGCCGCGAATGTCGATAATCGCGGCGGTGGGCTGCTTCAGGTTGAGCGCGCCTGATCCGGCGTGGTCGACCTTGAGTGTGAACGCCGCGATGACCCAGATGACGATACCGAATCCCAATAGTCGGAAGAACATCTGCCACCGTCGTGCGCGGCGGCGTTCCATCAATCCTTCGCGGGCAAGATCGAGCAGGGCGTCGCGCGCCCAGCGGTCATCATGTTGTGTCTGAGTGTTGGGGCCGGGTTTCGCGCTGCCGGTCGGGGCGTGTCCATCCAGCGGCTCGATGCGCAAATCGTCGGTATTACGGTTCGGGTCAGTCATGAGTGTCGGCCTCGCTGGCGAATCGGGTGTTTCGGGTTTCAGGATGTTGCGTGTGCAGTGTGATAAATGTCCAGAATGGTGCTCAGTTCATCCACCATTACGGCAGGGTTGGCCGCCCGAAGGCGTGCGAAGTCATGAGCGCCATGCGTGATCGCAACCGGGGTGCAGCCCGCATTGTGCGCCATCAACAAGTCAAAATCGGTGTCACCGATCATCCAGGTCTGTGCCGAGGTCACCCCGAATTCATCCAGCAACTGCATCAACATTAGTGGAGCGGGTTTGGAGACAGTCTGTTCGGCGGTGCGGGTGCTGAGAAAATAGTGGCCCAGCCCGGTTTCCGACAACGCCTCTTCGAGTCCCCGATTGGATTTCCCGGTCGCGATCGCCAGCCAGCAACCCGCATCCCGCAAACCACTCAGAACGGCCTCGGTGCCGGGATAGGGGTCGATCGACTCTGTCCGGGTGAAATAGTGAGTGCGGTAGGCCTCAGCCAGGGATTCGGTTTCGTCGTGCCCCAGTTCGGGGTACAGGGTGCGGGCGGCTTCGATTAGCCCCAGTCCGATAATGCCCTGGATCTGATCGGCCGGGCGGATCGGCAGGTTTTCACTGGCCATGGCGCGTTCAAAACAACGCACGATGTGCCCGGTAGATTGAACCAGTGTGCCATCCCAATCGAAGACGATGAGTTTGGGGGGCGGTAATAGGGCATCTGGGGCATGCGAGGGGCCGTCGGCGGCGATGAGGGTCGTGTTCATGCAGGGCTCTTGGGTGCGAATTCAGTGGGTATGGCCAGATTCAGTGCGTCTGTCCAAACTTTCCAAGTGTCCGGCACAGGGGCTACAAGCCTCAGTAGCGTGCCGTTGACGGGGTGGTGCAGTGTCAGGGCGGTCGCGTGGAGCAGCAGGGTGTGCCGTTCGCCGGCTTTGGGCGTTAGCCGTTTGTCGAGGATGCGTTGACCGTATTTGCTGTCACCGATCACGGGGTAGTCCGCATGCGCGGCATGAACCCGAATTTGATGGGTACGCCCTGTTTCCAGTCCTACCTTGAGCAGACTGGCGTGGGCATTGGCCGCCAGGGTCGAAAAGTGGGTCACGGCGGGTTTGCCCTGGGGATCCACTACGACCCGATGGGCCTCGCCTTCGCCTTGCCATTTGCGCAGGGGTACGTCGATACGGGTCAGGTGATCCGGCCAATGGCCATGAACCAGTGTCAGATAGGTTTTTTCGGCATTGCCTTCGGGACGAAACTGATTCTGGATATGCCCCAGTGCCGCCAGACTTTTGGCAAGCACGACGAGACCGCTGGTATCCCGATCGATACGATGCGCCAGTTCGAGTAGCGGCGGGTTATCCAGATGCTGGCGCATCAGGTCAATCAGACCGAAAGGGATATTCGAGCCGCCATGTACCGCCAGGCCGCCAGGTTTGTTGACGATCAGCAGGTCTGCGTCTTCGAGCACGATCATCGACTCGGCCCGCTCCAGCCAGTAGTTCGGTACGGTGACCGGCGCGTCGGGATCGTTCGGATCCCTGTCGGGCCGATGATGCAGCGGTGGGATGCGTATCTCGTCGCCGGTCGAGACCCGGGTGGTCGGTTTGGCGCGCTGACTATTAATGCGCACCTCACCCGTGCGCAGTATCCGGTAAATCAGGGAGCGCGGCAGTTCTCCATGCGTGGCGCCAAGAATTCGGTGCAAATAATTATCGATGCGTTGCCCGGCGTACTGAGCCTCGACCGTCACGCGTCGGGCTGCATTCTTGCGGGGTGGGGTGGGGGTGGGGTGCTGATTCATGCGGCTTATTATGACGCATTTTACGTGCGTGGATGCGACCGGATCTGATGGGGTTCTGAGGTAGTTCGTCGTTTCCGGGTGGAAATTGTGCAAGGTGTCATGTTACGAACACAAATGTGATAACATCAGACTCGTTTGATGGGTGTGAAGCCCGTGGGCTGACGTGTGCAGGAAAAGGAAGAATCAAGCCTTTCTTGCCGTCCAGATGGCCGTCCCGATGCCCGCGGATAACCCCTCATCCCGCTCGATTGCGGCCGTAAAACGTGCCTGCAGAGCGAATTTTAGGCGTCCCGTTGATATCGGGGCGCCCGGTCTGGTTCAGCAATTGTTTTCAATTTCTGACCGCCCTGAATGCGTTCGATGACGAACGAAACTCAATCGTTTTCCCAAAGGATTTATGCGCCTTTTCTGGCTGGTGACACTGGTACTGCTGCACGATTTCTCCCTGCGTCCGCGCGGGGTCATGAGTCATGCGGACGATTTTGTCCAGACACGGCATGCGTGGGCGGGGTCGATCCCCTTTAGAACCCGCCGTGCCCGTAGTCGTGCAGTTTTCCTGCAGCCAGGGGCGCATGGGTCTTCCCTTAAGTATCCGATACCGAGGTTGTCGCGGGCATTTGCCCAGCGATTGCGGTGTCTTGTTCGAGAAATTTTTCATGAAAAGAATGCTTATCAATGCCACACATGCCGAAGAGATTCGTGTGGCGCTCGTCGACGGCCAAACCCTCTATGACATTGACATCGAAACGCCCGGTCACGAGCAAAAGAAATCCAATGTCTATAAAGCGCTGATTACCCGCGTCGAGCCTAGCCTCGAAGCCGTTTTCGTCAATTATGGCGCCGATCGCCACGGTTTTTTGCCCTTCAAGGAAATTTCCCGCAGCTATTTCGATCCGCAGGCCGTCGATGACAAGGGACGCCCCATCATCAAATCGGCACTGAAGGAAGGCCAGGAAATCCTGGTTCAGGTCGAGAAGGAAGAACGCGGGAACAAGGGCGCGGCCCTGACGACGTTTGTCAGTCTGGCCGGCCGCTATCTGGTGCTGATGCCGAACAATCCCCGGGCCGGTGGCGTTTCCCGCCGGATTGAAGGCGATGACCGTGCCGACATCAAAGCGGCCCTGTCCGAGTTGGATGTTCCCGAAGGCATGGGGCTGATCGTCCGTACGGCGGGCGTCGGTCGCGAGGCCAGCGAGCTTCAGTCTGACCTGAACTATTTGCAGCAGGTCTGGGAAGCCATTCTGAAAAGGGCCGAGACCCGCAAGGCGCCGTTCCTGATTTACCAGGAAAGCGACCTCATCATCCGTGCTCTGCGCGACTACATGCGCAACGACATCGGTGAAGTGTTGATCGACGAGCCGAAGATTCATCAGCAGGCGCTGGACTTCGTCAACCTCGTTTCACCGGATGCCGTCAGCAAGATTCGTCTGTATCAGGATCGCACACCGCTGTTCACTCGCTATCAGATCGAAAGTCAGATCGAATCCGCGTATGAACGTACCGTGACGCTGCCTTCGGGGGGCGAGCTGGTTTTTGATGTCGCCGAAGCACTGACTGCTGTGGACATCAACTCGGGCCGCAGCACCAAGGGCCAGGACATCGAGGAAACCGCCTTCCATACGAATCTGGAAGCGGCGGAAGAAATTGCCCGTCAGTTGCGCTTGCGCGATCTGGGTGGTCTGGTGGTGATCGATTTCATCGACATGGGCCAGCCCAAGCACCAGCGCGAGGTCGAAAATCGCCTGCGCGATGCCTTGAAGATGGACCGTGCCCGCGTGCAATTGGGCCGGATATCGCGGTTTGGCCTGCTGGAAATGTCGCGTCAACGCCTGAGCGCGTCCCTGGAAGAGTCTGCGCAGCATGTCTGCCCCCGCTGCATGGGACAGGGGCATATCCGTTCGGTGGAGTCGCTGGGACTGTCGATTTTGCGGCAGATGATCGACGAAGCCATGAAAGATCAGACCGCCCGGGTTATTGCCCAGGTTCCGGTGGATGTGGCCACGTATTTGCTGAACGAAAAGCGCGAACAACTGCGCATCATTGAGCAGGACAATCAGGTCGAGCTGTTGTTGATTCCCAATATCAATCTCGAAACCCCGCATTTCACGGTGGATCGCGTTCGCTCCGCCGAACTGGGCGATTCCCCCGCTTCGGCGCGGTCGTTGATCGAGCCGCTGGCGGTCGTTGTGCCGGATGCGGATCGCCCGCTCCGCCGGATGCCGCCCCCGGCTCCGATGCCTGCCCGTGTTCAGGAATCGACCCCGGTGCCCGCCGCAGTCGTACCTACTTCCACTGCGCCTGCGCAGGCCCCTGCCAAGCAACGTACTCCGCCCGCAGCTGCCGCCGTAACGGGCAGCCCGCTGGGGCTGCTCAAGCGGGTGATTGGCCAACTGTTCGGTGCATCGAATGATGCCAAGGCGCCGCTGGCGGTCAGCAACGATGCGGAACAGCCTGCAGAAAAAGCGCCCCGCTCAGCACCTCAAGCGCGTACGCCGCGTGCGGCAGGGGACGATAATAGGGCCCGCAAGCCACGCACACCGGCCAAATCGGCCGTGGTGGCTGTTGAAACGGAGAGCGAGCAGCCCGGGACAGAACAAAAGGCGCCAGGCAGTAGCAATCGCCGGCGTCGTTCACGTAGTCGCAAGCCTGCTGAAACCCAGACCGGGACATTGGCCACCGAGAACAGCAACGAGACGACCAATGACGCCGCTCGAAGTGAATCGGGTCGGAGTGATGCGGCAGCAACCAATGGTCGGTCACGCGAACCGCGCGAGCCCCGTGAACCACGCGAGCCGCGGAATGCGGCTCAGGCCGTTCGCCCCATGGCGACGCATGAGCAAAACCTCGTGGCGCAGCAACTCAGTGCGCCAATTGCCGATCGCCTGGCCTTGCCGCTGAATGTCGGCGTCAAGCGTGATCCTGCCGAAAAACTTCGGCCCAATGCCGCCATCCACTTGGATGCCCAGGATCGGGTCGTGCCGGGTCTGGTCGAGATGGCGCCGATCGCTGTTCCAGCCGTCGCGCTGGCAATTGAGCCTGTGCGGGTAGAGCCGGCGGTTGCCGAGGGGCTGTTGCCCAATGCGGCTATTCAATTGGATGCCCTGGACAGAGTTGTGCCGAGTATTGCCGAGGCGGCGCCGATGGCAGTTCCAACCAACACGCTGGCCATTGAGCCTGTCGCGGTTGAGCCAGCGGAGGTGGTCGTGCCGTCCGTTGAAACGTTGATTGACGATGCTGCGTCTGTTGAAATCGTGGTGCCCGAAGTAACGAGCGAGACACAATCAGACGCCGGGCACAAACCGACCGAAGATGCACCGAAGCCTTGGTGGGATGCCGATTCGTCTGCACTGCCCGATGAGGCCGCGCCATCCGTGGTCGATACCGTCGTGGATGTAGCGGAGCCTACGTCTGCACCCTCAGACCGGCATCAGGAGGCCACGCCAATCGAAACCGAGGCGTCTTTGGTGCAGGATGTTGAAACCCGCCAGGATATCGTCATTGATGAACCGCATTCACCGGTGGTCGGTGTGGCATCGGTTGATGTCCCGCAGGTCGAACCGGCCCCGCAGATCGCAGATGCACCGGTACCGGAGGCTTCGGCCCCTGAAATTGCGGTGACACCGGTTGCTCCGGTGGCGGCGTCACAGGCCCCTGTCGACATGACCGTTGCAGCTACGGAATCCATTGTTCCTGGCCCTTCTGTACCCGGTTCTTCTGTACCCGGCTCGTCGATGCCGGAAGAAGCCCAGCCCGAAACGACTGCGGCTGAACATCGTACGGACGATCCACACCAGGACGAGGCCGAAGCGGCGCATAAACAATCCTGAAATCGGGCGCGTGATTAAGTGAATAAATAAAGGGCGGAAACGCCCTTTTTTCATGTTGCCGATCCGATGTCCGTCGCGGCTTGGTCAGCTAGGGTATGCGGCCTGTATCCACCGAATCAGCTTGCCGGAATTAGCCGCCCCGCCGGACGCCCTTGATAGGCGCCGGCCCCTCGGGGTGTTACACAGACTGCTTCGGCAGGGCACAGCCCTGAGCGCGCGGACAGACGGGGTCGTTATTGTCGATTTCGATCTGTAGCGTGCTGTGACCAATCTTGAATTGTTGCCGGAGCGTTTGTTCGATGTCGTGTCGGCGGGCATTGCTCATGTGCCCGTCCCGAATAATCAGGTGTACCGTCAAGGCGTTCTCGGTCGTGCTGAGTGCCCAGATATGCAAATCGTGCACATTGGTGACTTCGGGTAATCCCTGAAGGTACTCGGCGACCGCATGGGTATTGATGGACTCGGGGACGCCATGCAGGGCCAGCCGGGTAGCCTGGGTGAGCAGATGCCAGGTCGGGATCAGGATCACGAGGCTGATGACGACGCTCACGGCCGGATCGAGCCAGGTCCAGTGCGTGAACAGCATGATGCCACCGGCAATGGCTACGCCCAGGGAGACCACAGCGTCTGCTGCCATATGGAGGTAAGCCCCCCGCTGATTGAGGTCTTCGGCTTGCCCGCGCATGAAGAGCCAGGCGGTAAATCCGTTGATCAGCACGCCGACGAGGGCCACGCCGATCACCACGTCTCCGTTCACGGATTCAGGGTGCAGCAAACGCGGCACGGCTTCCACCATCACGAGCAGGGTCATCAGGATGAGGAATGCGGCATTGATGAGGGCCGCCAGAATCGTGCTGCTGCCGAGACCATAGGTGAAACGACTGGAAATGGCGCGTTGGCCGAGAATGCTGGCACCCCAGGCAATCAGCAGGCCCATCACATCGCTGAGATTGTGTGCCGCATCGGCCAGCAGGGCGACCGAGTTGCCCCAAAAACCGAATCCGGCCTCGATGAACACAAACAGAATATTGACGGTCGTGCCGAGGAAAAAAGCCCGTCCGATATGGGTCGGCAACTCGTGATGATGGTGGTGACCATGATCGTGCGTATGGTCATGATGTTCATGATCGTGGTCATCATGATCATGCTGGGTTGACGATTCATGCTCATGGGCCGATTGAGGGCCATGAGCCGAAGATGACTGAAGGGACATGCCGCACTCCGCTGAAGCTGACTGGAATGCCTGTCAGCATAGCAAGCTCGCGTGACTTGCCCCAGGATTCGTGTGTGAATGTGCTAGTGCAGCAGGCCGAACATCTTGCGCCGCCAGCTTTTTGTCAAGGGATGGTCGGAACCGAGAACCTCGAACAAATCCAGCATGCCGCGCCGTCCGGCGTCCTCGTTAAAGCTCCGATCCCGGCGCATGATCTCGAAGAATTGCGTCAGCGCGCCCTCGTAATCCTGTTGATAGGCCAATTGGCCGGCAAGCTGTTCCCGGGTGGCCAGATCGCTTTCATCACTCTGTATGCGTGCCTGAAGTTCGTCGATGGACGGGCCTTCGGCAGCATGCTGAGCGAGATTGATCCGGGCCTTCAGTTCCTTGACGATCGGCCGGGCCGCGACATCAACGGGCAGTGCGTTGAGGATTTCCAGGGACTGTGCCAGCTCGCCACGACTCACGAGAATATCGGCCAGGTCGACCAGGATATCGGCATTATTCGGTTCCAGGGCACTTGCCTGCTTGAGGGGATCAACGACCGATTCGAGGGGGGCATCGGTGGCAGCCAGCTCACGGGCTTGCTGACGGAGCGCATCGACTTCGGAGATGATATGTTTTTTCAGAAAATCACGGATTTGACTTTCGGTTTGTGCCCCCATGAACTGGTCGACGGGCTGGCCGTTGATGACAAGCATGACGGTCGGCAGGCTGCGGATGCCGAAATGAGCCGATAATTCCTGTTCAATATCGGTATTGACCTTCGCCAGATGGACCTTCCCCTCATAACTTTCGGTGATCTTGGCCAGCAAGGGCATCAGGGTGCGGCAAGGTGCGCACCACTCGGCCCAAAAATCGACCAGGACCGGTGTCTGGAATGACGCCTCAACGACCTTGGCCTGGAATTCGGCCGCAGTGACCGGGAAAACATACGGTGAGTCGGACATGGCAATTCCTCTATAAAAATGGGGTGAGGCAAGTTACGGGGTAAAAGTGGACTAGGTATGGTGATGAGGGCCGCTAATTTCAAGCGCACCCGGTGGCCTTGCGTGTACACTCAAACCCGGATCCTCCGTGCGGTCGTCGCGATATTCCGGCTTTGGGCTGGCTTGTCGCCGAACAGGGTTTCGGTCGCAATCTGAGATTTTTCGTTGGGGTTGGTGCGTGGCGCGGCCCCGATTCGATGATCTATTACTCATTACATCAATAGTTGTCATTATGGCTGAATCGATTTCTCATCAATATGATGCCCGTGCCATTGAGGTACTGACGGGCCTGGAGCCGGTGCGCAAGCGTCCCGGCATGTATACGGACACCACCCGTCCGAATCACCTTGCCCAAGAGGTGATCGACAACAGCGTGGATGAGGCGGTCAGCGGCTTTGCGACGCGGATCGATGTGATTCTTCATGCGGATGGCTCGCTCTCGGTGCAGGACGATGGCCGCGGGATGCCGGTGGACATCCATCCGGAGCATCAGGTGTCCGGGGTCGAGCTGATCCTGACCCGCCTGCATGCGGGCGGCAAGTTTTCCGACAAGGCCTATCGGTTCTCCGGTGGCTTGCATGGGGTGGGCGTATCCGTGGTCAATGCGCTGTCGGAGCGGCTGACCGTGGAGATCCATCGCGAAGGTCAGCGCTGGCAGATGGAATTTGCCGATGGTGCCCTTGTCACGGACCTGACGGCGGTTGGTACGATCCCGAAGAAGCAGACGGGGACCTTGCTGCGGTTCTGGCCGCGGGCGAGCTATTTCGATCATCCCAAATTTCTGGTCAGTCGCCTGTTGCATGTGTTGCGGGCCAAGGCGGTGCTGTGTCCGGGCCTGACCGTTACCTTTCTTGACGAGGCCAGTGAGGAGTCGCAGACCTGGTTTTATGAAAACGGTCTGACCGATTATCTGCTCAATGCGTTGACGGATCGGGCGATTCTCCCCCCGAAAGCCTTTGTCGGCCACATGAGCACGACCACGGCCGAGCGCCCCCAGGCGGTCGATTGGGCGCTGGTTTGGCTGGCCGAATCGGGTGGCGAGCCGATGGCGGAGAGTTACGTCAACCTGATCCCGACGCCGCAGGGCGGCACCCACGTGAATGGCCTGCGCCAGGGGCTGACCGACGCGGTGCGTGAGTTTTGCGATTTCCGCAATTTGTTGCCGCGCGGCGTCAAGTTGTCCCCGGAAGATGTGTTCGACCGGGTGGCCTTTGTGTTGTCGTCCAAGCTT
>DATKTJ010000025.1:0-34914 GCA_035531235.1 Halothiobacillus sp.
AGAATTGGTGCGCCCGACTGGATTCGAACCAGTGACCCCAGCCTTCGGAGGGCTGTACTCTATCCATCTGAGCTACGGGCGCAAATTTTGAGCGCGAATCATAGCCGTTTGGGAGGAGGCTGTCCACCGCCCAACCGTCAGGAATCACGGTCGTCGCGAGGTTGAATTAAGGCCGTACATCGCTCTCTTGTGGGCTTCCACCCATTGTTGAGCCGAGCCTATCATGACGGCACGTGTGGGGGCTGGGCATCGACATTCGGTTTGTCCCGGTTCTTACCCTGGTCATGCGCCAGCAGCATATAGACGCCAGGCACAATAAACAGAGTGAAGAAGGTACCGATGCCCAGGCCACTGGCGATGACGAGGCCCAAATCGAATCGACTGACCGCGCCAGCGCCTGTGGCCATGATCAGCGGAACGACGCCCAGCACCATCGCGAAGGTGGTCATCAAGATGGGCCGTAGACGCATGCCAGCGGCCTCGATGATTGCGTCGCGCTTGGCTTTCCCCTGTTCCTGCAGCTTATTGGCGAATTCCACGATCAGAATCCCGTGCTTGGAAATCAGGCCAATCAGGGTGACGAGGCCCACCTCGGTGTAAATATTGAGCGTGGCTCGCCCGATACCGAGGTTGATGAAGATCAGGGCGCCGGCAATCGAGAGGGGGACAGACACCAGGATGATGACCGGATCCCGGAAGCTTTCGAACAGCGCAGCCAGTACGAGAAAGATAATGACGATGGAGAAGAAGAAGGTCACCACCATCCCGCCGGATTCCTGGACGAATTGACGTGATGGCCCCGTGTAGCCATAGCCGTAGCCCACCGGCAGGGTGGTTTTGGCCAACTGGGTGAGTTTATCCAGTGCGACACCTTGTGGGATGGTTGGGAAGTTCACCCCCTGGATCGTGGCCGTGTTTTGTTGCTGGAAATGGTTGATCGACTCCGGTTCCACCTTGGTTTCCAGTTTGGCAACGGTTGACAGCGTTACCATTGTTCCGCTGGCGGTTTTTAGGTAGTAGTGATTGAGTTGATCGGCATTCAGGCGGAAGCGTTGCTGCACCTGGGGAATGACCTTATAGGACCGTCCGCCCAATTCGAAGTAATTGACGTAGCCGCCGCCCAGCATCGCCGAGAGCGCCGAGCCGATATCCTGCATGTTGATGCCGAGTTGCGCCGCCATGTCGCGGTTAATCACTACGGTGGTCTGTGGGAGGTCGATTCGCAGATCTGATTGCAGGAAGATGAAATCCCCGGTTTTCAGCGCAGTCTGCAGAAAATCGTTGGCCACCTTGAAGAGTTGATCAAAGGGCTCGGTCGTCGTGATAGCGAATTGAATGGGCAGCCCACGCGAGCCGGGCAGCGGCGGCGGCTGGAAAACGGCGTTCTGCGTGCCGGCAATGTGACTCAGGTCGCCCTGGATCACTGGTTGTAGTTGTCCGGCGGTTTTGGCGCGCTCGTCCCAAGGCTTGAGCACCATGCCACTGATCACCTGGGTGGGTGTGTTCAGCTGGAATATATGGTTGGTTTCCGGGAATTTCTGGAAAGTCTTGATGACCTGTTTCCCATACAAATCGCGCTGTTGCAGGGTCGCTGTCGGCGAATTGAAGGCGATTGAGAGCAATACGCCCTGATCCTCTTGTGGGGCCAGTTCTGTCATTGAGGTGGAGTAGAGAAAGTAGATACCACCCAGCATCAAGAAGATGAATACCGTGACGACCGGCAGGTGATTCAATACACCATTCAGCTTGCGAGAATAGCCGGCATGCACCTTGTCGAATTGGTTGTCGAGCCACACCACCAGCCGATCCTGCCATCCGCCGCCATCGCGTTTGGGGGCGCGAAGCAAACGCGAGCACATCATGGGTGAGAGCGTCAGGGCAATGATGGCCGACATGGTGACGGCCCCAACCAGGGTAAAGGCGAATTCGGTAAATAGCGCGCCGGTGAGCCCTTTCATGAAACCGATCGGAATGTAGACCGCAACCAAGACGACGGTCATGGCCAGAATGGGGCCTGCGAGTTCCCGCGCGGCCAGGGTCGCGGCTTGTAACGGACTGGAACCATCTTCGAGATGGCGACTGACGTTCTCCACCACGATGATCGCATCGTCCACGACGAGACCGATCGCCAGCACGAACGCGAGCAGGGTGAGCAGATTGATCGAATAACCCAAAGCCAGCATCACGGTAAAGGTGCCGACCAACGACAGGGGGATGGCGATGACGGGAATCAGCACAGATCGCAGATTTCCCAGGAATACGAACACCACCACGGTGACGATGAGGATGGCTTCGATCAGGGTTTTCAGCACCTCATGGATCGACGAATTCACGAACTTGGTGGAGTCGTAGACGATGTTGGCCTTCAGCCCCTCGGGCAATTGGGCCTCGATATTCGGCATCGCAGCGTGGACCCGCTTGATCACATCCAGCAGGTTGGCACCGGGGGCGACCTGTATCCCGACATACACGGCCTTGCGCCCGTCAAAAGAGACGCTGGAATCATAGTCGTCCGAGCCGAGGGTGACTTTGGCGACATCCTCCAGCCGGACGATGGAGCCCTTGTCTTGCTTCAGGATCATTTGCTTGAACTGATCGAGCGAATGCAGGGCTGTCGAGGCATTGAGGTTGATCTGAACCATCTGCCCCTTGGTTTGCCCGCTGGACGACAGGTAGTTGTTCGCAGCCATCGTGCTGTATACGTCTGCGGCAGTCAGGCCGACGGCGGCGAGCTTCTGGGGGTTGAGCCAGGCACGAAGCGCAAAATTCTTGGCGCCGAGTAGTTCGGCGTTTTGCACGCCTTCAACGGCTTGCAGTTTGGGTTGCACGGCACGCAGGAGGTAATCAGTGACCTGATTGGGCTTCAACACGTCGCTGTAAAAGCCGATATACATCGCATCAATTGTCTGACCGATGCTCACCGACATGGTGGGCTTTTGTGCCTGAGGCGGGAGCTGGTTCAGGACCGAGTTCACCTTGGTGTTGATCTCGGTCAAGGCCTTGTCCGGATCGTAGTTGAGCCGGAGGTTGACGGTGATGTTGCTTAGACCCTGGGTGCTGTTCGAGGTCATGTAGTCGATGCCATTGGACTGCGCAATGGCATTTTCCAGCGGTGTCGTGATGAAGCTGGCGACCAGATTGGCGTCTGCACCGGGATAGGCGGTTGTTACGGTGACTACTGCGTTCTGGGTGTAGGGGAACTGCAGAATGGGCAGCAGGCCGAACGATCGGATACCCAATACCAGCAAAACAAGGCTGATGACGGTGGCCAGGACCGGTCGCGCGACAAAAATATCGGTAAATTTGCGCATGTTTGCCGTGACCGTGCTCATTCGTCAGTCACCTCGGGGTGCGGATTATCGGTCGGCGTAACGCTGTTGTTGATCAGTACGGGAGCGCCGTTGCGTAACTTGATCTGGCCGGAGGTCACGACCGTGTCGCCGGCCTTGATACCGGTGAGGACGGCAATCTGATCACCACGTGTGGCACCGGTCGTCACGAAATGCTGGGATACCGTGAGTGTTTCCTTGCCCTCTTTGGATTTACCGTGATCGACAACGAACACGGTGCTGCCGTAGGGGTTGAAGGCGATCGCGGTGCTCGGCAGGGTCAGGAATTCCTGAGGCGGGCCCTGTTTGATCGTGAGGGTAGCAAACATGCCGGGCAGGAGTTCGCTTTTGGGATTGTCGATCGATGCGCGTACGGTGAGATTCCGCGTGGCTGTGTTGATCTGTGGTTCGAGGGCCGTGATCTTTCCTTCAAACGTCTTGCCGGGGCGAGCGTCGGTTTTGACGGCTACCGCTTCATCAATATGGATCAGATCGATCTGTGTCTGCGGTATCGTGAAATCGATATACATCGGGTCGAGTTGTTGCAGGCTGACAATGGTCGTGCCGGGTGCCAGATATTGGCCCAGATCCACCTGACGGATGCCGAGCACGCCGGAGAAAGGAGCGCGAATGATTTTCTGGTCGATCAAGGCCTGTTGCGTGGCAATCTGGGCTTCGGCGCTTTTGAGTGTGGCCGCATCGCTGTCGACAACGGCTTGACTCACGGCCTGAATTTTCAGCTGGGCGCGGTCGCGGGTGAGATTCTGTCGGGCCAGTTCGGCATTGGCCTTGAATTGGGCCAGTTGGGCCTTGAGCGGGTCGGCATTCAGTTCGAGCAGGGTTTGCCCTTTCTTGACGTGCTTGCCGGACTCAAAGGGAATCGCCGTGATCAACCCACCCACTTCCGCCGAGAGTTGGGTGGCTTTCGAGGCGCGCAATGTGCCCACTGCCTGAGCCGTTGGCTGCCAGCTGGATTTTTCGGCAACGATCGTGGAAACCGTCTGCGGCGGAATGCCGTGACCGCGAATCGCCTTGGCGATCATTTGATTCCGGAATTGCTGAAAGCCGTAGATCCCGCCAAACACCAGACCGACCAGCAACAGCATGACAATCATGCGCAGAGGGGTTCCTTTCGACATTTTCTCTCTCTCCGGTGTTATGGGGTGGGGGTCTGGGCGGTGGATTTGTTTTGGGCCATTGGCGCCTGGGCTGCCTGTGTGCCGCCGCCCATGGCCTGATACAGGGCAACGGTATCGGTCAGTCGCTGCGCCCGTGCCGCCAACGTCAGCAACCGGGTTTGTGCGGTTTGTTGCTGAGCGATCAACAGCTGCAGATAGTTGGCGCTGCCCAGTTTCAATTGTTGTTCGACCAATGACAGGGATTCCCGTGCTGATTGCTCGGCTGCTGCCTGTGCCTTCAGGGTATCGGCATCATTCGCGCTGGCCTGCAGGACATCGGCCACATTGCGCAGGCCATCCAGCACGGTTTGCTGATAATTGGCTGCTGCTGCCGAGAGGGCCTCGTGGGCGGCGTCCTTACCGGCTTTCAATCCGCCGTTGAATATTGGCTGGGTGAGGCCGCTGATCAGACTCCAGATCAATGAATCCGGGGTGAATAGCTTTTGGGGCGAAATGCTCTGTGAACCCAGCGTGCCAGACAGGTTGATTTGTGGATAGAGATCCGCGACTGCTACCCCGTATTGGGCGGTGGCGGCATGCAGCAAGGCTTCCGAGGCCTGGATATCCGGCCGAGCCCTGACCCATTCGGAGGGAACGACTACGGGCACTGAGGCAGGCAGGGTGAAGTCAGCCAGCGTGAACTGGGGGATATTGGCGGCACCCGGCATCTGGCCGGTCAGGGTGGCCAGGAGATGATTTGCCTGCGACCGCTTGGTGTTCAACGGGGGCAGGGTGGCGCGTGTTTGCTGGATTTGTGTCTGCAGGGTGAGTTCGTCGCTGCGGGTGGTCGCGCCGAGTTTGAGGCGTTGGCGCACGAGATCGAGCTGGTCCTGCTGTGCGCGGATGATGGCCTGGGTCGTTGATATCTGCTCATTCAGCATGGCCTGGGTAATGGCCTGGATGACGATGTTTCCGGCCAGCGTCAAGCGTGCGGCATTCAGCTCATAGTGTTGATAGTCCGTTTGGGCGGCGAGTGCTTCGAGTGCGCGTCGGTTTGCCCCGAACAGATCGAGGTTGTAACTGACCGTTAGTCCGGCGTTGTAGAGTTCGAAAGACCGCTTTCCGCCCGCCTGCCCGAAGGCTGAATTATTGATGCCTTGGCTCTGTGCTGACAGTTTTCCATTGACCTGGGGCAGTTCGGTTGAGCCCGACTGAGCCGCAAAAGTCTGTTGTGCCTGACGGAACTTGGCCTCGGCCGCAGCCAGCGTGGGACTGGTGCTCAAGCCTTGCGCGACCAGAGCGTTCAGCGATGCGTTATGGAACATCTGCCACCATTCGACCGGTGCCTGCTTGCTGGCGACATAGTGCTGGCTGCCGCCCTGTGGCATGTTGAGTGTGGCACGGGTGTGATCGGGCAGGGCAGCATGCGTGTACCGATCGACCGCTGGCGCCTCTGGGCTGCGGAAGTTCGGGCCAACCGTCGCGCACCCCGTCAGGCCAAGCAGGACGAATCCAAGCGGCAAGGCGGATCGGAGCGGTAACCACATAGAGTGGAACCGGGCAGGGCAGTCACGCATGTTTAAAGCCACTCCTCGTCATGAATATCGCTACGGCGAAAAGTTAAACCCGCATCACGCGGCGCAGGCCATAAGCAGCAACTAAAGATAGCATACTAATTATTAAGTTTCGCTTCAAAGCACCGATTGGCCAACATGCCACGGGATGACACCGTGATTTTGACCCTTTGAGCGGCTCACCAGGCGGCGCCTAGGTGGTTTTGCCGACGGGTTAATACGCTATTGATTCGCGGGGGTGATGTCCTGACCTAGGTTGCTGGTTTTGATCGCGATAGACAATACAAAGACACCGAATTTTTACAGAGTAGCGAAATCGGTCTATTTCGGTATATTAAACCAGCGAAGGAGCGGGGTGGACGCCTCGGGTCCATTTCGTATTTAGTAACAGGAAACCACTTGGTTGCAGGGCAGTTTCGTGGGTCACGCGTTTGATCCGGAATTTTGAACCTGCTGTATTTTGTACAAGGTGTCAGTAGAGGGAGTTATCAGTTGTCACAGGATCAACACATACCGCCGTCCTTGTCCCTGCCGGACGAAGGGCTTCATCCCCATCCATTGCACGTGGCCACCACCGAGGGATTCGAATTTGCGAGTCGGGCAATCCTGGCTTACCTGCATCAACAGTTTGGTTTCAAGCTATGGATGACAACCCGAACCGAAGGTGATGACTGGATTATCCTTCAGGCAGAAAATCATGGCTACGATGTGCATGAAGGGGCTGTTTTCCGTTGGGCGGATACCTTTTGTGCCCGTATGTTGAATGAGGAAGGCCCCCGTGTGGCCCCCGATGTACAGGCTGTGCCCGCTTATACATCGGCGCCGCTCGGCGCGCTATTACCGACGGGGGCTTATATCGGGGTGCCGATGACCCGTCGCGATGGTTCCTTTCTGGGGACGCTGAGCGCGATCGATCCTGACCCGCAGTCCATTGATGTTGATCAGGTGCTCCCTCTGGTGGAGTTGCTGGCCCGGTTGCTGGGTATTGTTCTGGAGAATGAATTGAGGGTGGTCGCTCAGCAGCGATTGCTGGAGCGGACGTTGGAGTCTGCGCAAACCGATGTGTTGACGGGCTTGCTCAACCGACGGGGTTGGGAAGCGGGGATTGCTCTTGAAGCTGCCCGTGTCAGGCGTTATGGCGTCGCGGTCTGTGTGTTGGTGGTCGAGATTGCGGCCGGGATATCAGATAGCCCGATCGACGATGCGCTTGTTAGCCGCGCCGCCGAATGCCTGCGCGCTTGTGTCCGTGAAAGCGATATTTTGGCGCGCATCGAGGGGAATGAGTTCGGGGTATTGGCCCTCGAGTGCGGGGCGACGGGCTCTGAAAAACTCGGTATCAAGTTGAAGAATGCGCTGACAGAAGCGGGGATCTCGGCGGCGGTGGGCGGTGTTGCGTTCGACCCGATTGATGAGATCGAAGAAACCGTTGCGCGCGCCGCAGAGGCCATGGTGGCCGACAAGGCCCGGCAATCGATTCCGGATGCGAACGACTGATATCTCGTCTGGCCGCGTTTCGACTGACTACACCTAGAGCCAGTCGGTCAGGGCCAGACCGATGCCGAACCGGCTGATGGAGCGGTTGTAGTCGATCAGGCTCTCCCCATAACCGTTGAAGTACTGAACATAAGCGCGAATGTGCTTGTTGATTGGGCGGCTGTAGTTGATTTCGATGGACCCCCGATTCTGTCGTTTCAGGTTGTTGCGCAAGGTCGCCGACAGGGTGCCATCCTGAAGCTTGTAGGCAAAGGTCAAATCGCCATAGCCCAGATAGTCCGTAATGTCGGGGTTGTCGTCCGTTGCCCGTGCTTCGGGAATTCGATACCAGGCACGGGCTACCCCGGCGAAATTTCCGGTGCCAAAGGCGGTCTGCAGCGCCAGACGATTCCAGCTGCGTGACCGTGCCCCGCCCTGACCGTTGGATTGATGGATAAAGCTGAACCGAAATTTGCGAAAGTCCAGACCGGCCAGGTGATATTTCGTGCTCAGATCCAGGCCGATCTCCGGTTCATAGTCCGTCTCCCGAAAGGGGGCCGAGGCGCTCGAATTCAGGAACTCTGAATTGTAGAGCTGCCAGAAGGACAGCTGGGTGTATCCGAAATAGAAGGCGGTATTTTTGCCCAAAGGACGATCCCACCAGTCGAACTGAAAGGACAGCTGATACTTGGCTTCCACGTGTTGGGGGGTGAAGTCGTAAACCGGCCTGTTCAGGTTTGTCGGGGTGTAGGTGGCAAACAGGATGTAGTTTGGCTTTAAGGCGCGGATCAGGAAGGGATTGTCATTCTTCTGACTTTCTTCGGCCAGGCGATGTGCAAGGGCATTGTTTTTGACCGCCTCTGGCGGTGCTGATGCGGTCGTTGCCGGATTCGAGGGCGGGGGGGCAGTAGGCCGGAGCGCGATGGGGGAGACGATCTGCTCGGACTTTGCCGGGGCGTCTTCGATGCTTTGGGCCAGTCGGTCGTAACAGGCCAGCCGGGCGTCGTTTGCCAACAGCGCCTTGCATTGTGCCAGCCGACCATCGGCGGCAAGCGCTGACGTCGAATAGCCACCCAAGGGCAGCAGCAGGATCGAAGCCATCAGATTCATGCGGGTCATGCCAGGTGCCTCGAATGTATCTCGGATGTAATGGCTTGACTGTACATCAGTATTTCGACGGCGTCAGGGAAACAGGCCAAATTCAGGAACTGTCTGCGAAATAGAACCCGCAAGGGGTGTAGATGCCCTTAATCCGTCATGTGATCGGTGTGTTCCCCGGTTTTACCTGTTGGGCTTTCGTCCATCGGGCCGAGGGGTGTCCAGACAATTTCAATACGGTCGCGGCCATTGTGCTTGGCTCGATAGAGCGCATCATCCCCACAGAGATACAGCTTCTCGAATGAAAACCCGCGCGGGGCGATGGTGACGCTCAGCGATGCCGTGATGCGCAGCCCTTCCTCGGTGCTGGAGCGGAGGCTGCGGATGCCATGGCTGGCTTCCTCGGCCAGGATGATGGCTTGCCGGATATCGTTCGTGGGAATAATCATGGCGAATTCCTCGCCGCCGAGCCGTCCGGTGAATCCCGGGTAGGACACAAGTTTGGATATTTCATTTGCCAGACCGGATAGCACCTTGTCGCCAACCGGATGGCCGTAGCGGTCGTTGATCTGCTTGAAGTGATCGATATCCAACAGAATGATGGCCATTGGCCCCCGCGTCAGAAGCCGCTCGGCTTCGTGAATCAGCGTGTTTCTGTTCAACAGACGCGTGAGGCCATCATGCCGGTTCTGGTAGGTCAGGGCCTCGGTCAGTTCCCGCAGTCTCACATTGGCAATGTTCAGTTCCAGCTCCGTCCGATCGGAGTGGCCGATGACGCGCCGCATTTCACGAATAACCCGTTCGAATTCGCCAATCAACTCGCCCAGTGCGGGGCGGTGGAGCGAGTCCGGGCCTTGCTCATGAGCACTTATGGCCCGGTCGAGCACGGCCTTTTCACGCTCGAAAAGATCGGGGTGAATCAGAAGGGGCTGTTCCATTACGATTCAAGTGCGTGTGCGTGGAACTCAATGGCGGGAAAGTCTTCGGCGACCTCTAGGCCAAACTCCAGAATGGTCTCGTCGTCCACATCATGATGCCAATCCAGCATGATGCGGTTTCCCGCCTCTGCGGCCTGGTTCAGACGATCAAAAAAACTGAACAGCATTTTGGTGCTGGAGCTGTTGAAGTAGTTGAGTTGCACGATGACCTGCACATCCTCGTTGCTCAGTGTGCTGAGAAACTCGGCGGTCTGGCTCAGGATGTCCCCGTAGAATGCGGCCGCGCTCTCCGGATAGGACTCGCCCCTGAGTGTCAAACGATGCATCGTGAAGTCGAAATCGACTTCGGGGGTGTTGCTGCTGGGGGCCAGATACAGTTTGTTCATGGTTTTATCCTGGTTTTTTTCATGAGTGGCGTCAGATGGTTGCTTTCAAGGTAAACATCAACATCCCGTTGCCCATCGGGTTGAAACCGTATTCGATGGGCGCACTGCTGTCCTTGGCAATGGTCAGGAGGCCGAGTCCTGCGCCCTTGCTGCTTTCGCTGGTTTCCGAACGCAAAGCCTTGCGATAGGCATCCTTGATCTGATCGCTGGACATGGCGCGAAGCGGTTCGAGTTGAGGCGTGAGCTGTTCCGCGAATGCCTGGCTGACCGGGTTTGCGCAGAGTATGAGAAACGCATTGTCGACATGGGTGACCAGGACTGAGCCGGCCCGCATTTCCAGGGTGGTCTGTTCCGGTGGCGTGAGGCTGTCGCTGGAGTAGTGGACGATGTTCTGGGCCATTTCAATAAAGGTCGAGAAGATCTTGCGACGGACGCTGCCGCTGGCATCGGATTGACCGATCCGCAGGCGAACTGAGTCACCAATGGCATTGATAATGTTTTGCGAAAAATAACCGGCATAGAAGAAAATCAGATTCTCATCCAGGCCGGGGAAGCAGGGGTTGATGTCCTGCAATAAAGGTTCATGCGTCATGAGGGGGGTCCCTGTGATTCGAGTTTGGATTGATATTCAGCGCAACCAGGGTGAGATCGTCTCGTCGGATTTGCTGCCCCTGATAATCTGCAAATAGGGCGAGAAAGGCGGCCTGTTGGTCTGACATGGCCTGGTGGCGCGTCTGCGTCAGAAAGTGGGTTAACCGCCGCTTGCCGAAGGCGATGTTTTTAGGGCCGCCCACCTGATCAATCACCCCATCGCTCAGGATGATGATTCGGCAGGGTTCGTTGATATCGAGTGTGTGATTCTTCCAGGTCGCCGTCATGTGCGTGCGGATGTACCCGACGCCTTGGCGATCTCCGGATAGAACCACGACCGGCGCATCATCCTGGAGCGGTATCATGAACAGGGATTGATGTGCGCCTGCATAGGTGAGGGTTTTATGTGTCTTGTCAAAGCGGACGACGATGCCATCCAGACCGTCATCGGAGTTTTCCTGACCGCCAGATGCATCGGTATGCTGGTTCAGTACCCGCTTGATGTGACGATTGATGGCGCCGAGCAGCGCCGCTGGGTCATGCCTGCCTTCGGAGATCAACGCCTGTTCCAGCGCCGATTCGGCAATCAGCGTCATAAAGGCACCGGGTACGCCATGCCCTGTGCAGTCGAACAGGACGGCGAGAAAACCGTCATCGAGCGGGACGAAATGAAACATGTCGCCGCCCACAACATCCCGCGGCTCCCAAATCAGCCAATGATCGTTGGGCAAATGTTTTTCCAGGGCAATGCGGGAAGGCTTGAGTAGGGATTGTTGTATGACGCTGGCGTATTCGATGCTCTCGATCAGTTGTCGGTGTTGCCTGGCTTGAAGGGCTGTCATCGCCTGCATGAGATCAAGGACTTGTCCGATTCCCTGATATTTGCCCTGTTCGACGATGATGAATCCATCGGTAAAAACCTTGTTGCCCGCCTCGACGGCGAGTGCGGTCAGATGTTCGATACTGACGGAGGACTCAACAACAAGGGGGTTCTTGTCCATGAACGCGATACAACTTTTCTGGTTGTACAGTTCCGGATAAAACGGCTTGGTCATGTTGCTGTGGAACAGATTCCGGTTGATCAGTCCCATCGGTCGAGCATCCGCCAGTAACACCGGCAGGTTCTGCAAACTGGATTTTTGGGCAAACAATCCGAGTACTTCTTCATTCTTGTAGTCGGGGGTGATAGCGCTGGCCTCGATCAATAAATCGCCGGCAAAGCGGATTTCTTTGAGCATTTCGGACGGACTCGTTCTGCAGGCAGTAATAAAGGGGCGGCGCATCAATTCGGTTTTCCCGGCGCCTACATCATGCGGGCTGTTTGTTACATTATTTTGACAGCGCTTGGCGCTATGCACGGGCGAGCGGGGCAGAGGCCGGGATTCGTGGGTAATGATCTGTCCGCTGAGATGCGTCATCGCGGTTGCTTGACCTGCATCACCGAGAATCGGAGGACGCAATTTATGTCATTATCCGTTATGATTTTTAAAAGGATTTGATTCCTTGCCAGGCGTACAATTGTTGGGCGTGTGGAATTGAGTAAAA
This sequence comes from Halothiobacillus sp., assembly GCA_035531235.1. Taxonomy (GTDB): domain Bacteria; phylum Pseudomonadota; class Gammaproteobacteria; order Halothiobacillales; family Halothiobacillaceae; genus Halothiobacillus. Next base: position 12,053 of record DATKTJ010000025.1, read on the forward strand.
TCCTTGAAATGCCTGGATCGTCGTGTCTGGCCGCAGCCCAGGGATACCTGGCTGGCAGTGCTTAGGGGACGAGGCCGGAAATCGTCCGGGTTGGTTCATTTGTGCGGATGCCCTAAAGATCGCCGGAATGGGGCCGATAAGTACTTCAGTTCGCATGAATTACAATTAAACAAGGTTGAGTACCGTCGTGAAAAAAGATGTCATATCTTCGGTGGATTCCCGCACTCGTTTGGCCGGACACAATCGCCTTGAGCTGCTGGTGTTCGGGTTAGGCGATGATCAATTGTTTGGTATCAACGTCTTCAAGGTGCGCGAGGTCATCCGTTGCCCCAAACTGACCGATGTGCCCAAGGCCACGTCAGCCGTTCGGGGTATTGCGGACGTGCGCGGTCATACGATTACCATCATCGACCTGTCGGATGCGATCGGGGCGGCGCGCATGACGCCCGAAGCCGTAGCCGATTCATTTGTCATCATCACGGAATATAACCGGGCGGTGCAGGGCTTTCTGGTGAATTCGGTCGATCGGATTGTGAACCTTTCCTGGAAAGAGGTCATGCCGCCGCCGACGGGAACCAATACATCAAACTTTCTGACAGCCGTGGCGCGGGTGGATGGATCACTCGTCGAGATTATCGATGTCGAACAGATCTTTTCGAAGGTCGTCGGTGTCAAGGATGACATTTCGTCCGATGTCCTGAAGGAAGTGCAGGGCATCGCTTCAGCGGGCAGTTTCGCCTTGGTTGTCGACGACTCTCAAGTCGCGCGTAGCCAGGTGCGCAATACCCTGCGTCAAATGGGCATGGATGCCGTGCTGGCTAACAATGGCAAAGAGGCTTTTGACCTGCTGCGCCGGTGGGCAGATAGTGCGCCCGAACAGCTGAATCGCTTGGCCTTGATCGTTTCGGATATTGAAATGCCGATCATGGATGGTTATGCACTCACCACGCAGATTCGGCGCGATCCGCGCCTGAAGGGGCTGTACGTTATTCTGCACTCTTCTCTGAGTGGCGGTTTCAACGAATCGATGATCAAGCGGGTTGGGGCCGATCAGTTCATTGCCAAATTTCATCCCGACGAGTTGGCCCGGGTTATTGCCGACGCATTGAAAAACAGACCGATGCATCTGGCTGAATCGGTGTAAGGATGCACGCCGAGCAATATCAGCAGTTTTGTGAGCTGCTTGAACGCCAGAGCGGTATTTTGTTGGGTGCCGACAAACGGTATCTCGTGGAAACCCGCCTTGGTCGTGTGGTACGTGAGCAGCAATTGTCGTCAATGGAAGAGTTGGTCGACCGGCTTTTCAAGCGCCACGATCCGGCTTTGCTGAAGTCCGTGATTGAGGCGATGACGACCAATGAAACACTCTGGTTTCGGGATGATTATCCGTTCCAGGCCGTGCGGGATGTATTTTTCCCGGAGATCCCCGCCCATAAACGAAGCATCCGGATCTGGTCGGCTGCCTGTTCCTCGGGGCAGGAACCGTATTCACTCAGTATGATTGTCAGTGAGATCAACCCCCCTTTTTCGGTAGAGATCGTGGGGACCGACCTTTCTTCTCGCGTGCTGGAGCAGGCCAAAGCGGGCATCTATGATGAGTTGTCGTTAGGGCGTGGGTTGTCAGACGCGCGGCGGCGGCAGTTCTTCGAGCCTGTCGAGCGAGGTTGGCAACTTAAGCCGGAGTTGCGGCGGCGTGTGCGCTTTCAGGTGGCCAACCTGCTGGATTCAGTCAGTGGCCTGGGGCGGTTTGATATTATTTTTTGCCGCAATGTTCTGATTTATTTCTCCCGCGAAACGAAGTCGAAAATCATTAACCGGCTCGCGGATGCACTGGTGCCGAATGGCCGACTTGTGCTGGGTGCTTCCGAGTCCGTTCAGCAATTGAGTGATCGGTTCGACGTCGAACGACTGCCCGGTGGGGGGATGGCGTTCCGCCTGAAGCGCTGATTACCCTGCCGATGGGGTCGGGCAAATGGTTCAGTTACTATCCGGTTATCCCCTCGCGTGGGAGTCGTCGCCATGCACGTTCGTGCCGACATGCCAAATATCCTGCCTTCTGAAGTACCTCTGGGTGTTGCCTGGCTGATCGCGTGGTCGGCCGGCGCCCTTGTTGCTTGGTTGCTGCCCTGGGCGCCGCTGGACCCTTCTTCGTGGATACTGCCCTTGCGCTGGCCGGTCGATCAATTGGCCGCCTTCGTTCGGCGCATCGCCTGGTCGTCAGCCTGGGCTCATCCCGTGATCGCACTGCTCAGCCTTCTGGCGCTCTGTCTTGGGGTGATTCGATTCAATCAGACATGCCTGAGTTCCCGTAGCCGCTACGGCAAGCGCACGATCTGGCGTGGACTCATTCTGATCGCATCCGTGTTGAGCGGGATGTGGTGGTCCCTGGCCAATATGGGCGAATTCGTTCGCAGTATGCCCGCCGGTATTGAGTCGCCGATCACCTGCGCCATGACGGTTGGCCTTGCCGATTTGCCGAAACCCGGCGACCACATGCAACGATTGCTGGGACAGATACGTACTGTATCTGCGGATTCCGAAGATTCCGCCTGTCAGCAGTTCAAGGCGGGCCAGCGATTGATCATCCGGGATTATGCTCGCTATCCGCCGGCCTATGCGGGCGGGCAAGTCTGGCAATTCACGCTGCGCCTGAAGCCGCCTCATGGCAGTTTGAATCCGGGCGGTTTCGATTATGAGCGCTGGTTGTTTGCCCAGCGCATTGTGGCCACGGCCAGTACCCGTGGCGCACCAACCCTGCTTGCGTCGACCGGCACCGGTTTTTCCCTCCGATTGGCCGCACTGCGCGCCGCGCTCAGAACCGACATGCTGAATGTGTCGGATTCTGGCCGTCCTGATGATCCGGGACGGGGTTTGTTGCTGGGGCTGACGATTGGTGATGGCGATTTTTTGAGTCAGGCCGATTGGAATGTGCTGCTGGCAACGGGAACCAATCATCTGCTGGCCATCTCGGGGTTGCATGTCGGGATGGTGGCGGGCCTGTTTGCCTGGCTTGTTGGGGGGATGTGGGCACGTACCCGTTGGTGTGAAGCTCTCCCGGCGCGTCGTATTGCGGCTTTTGTGGCGGTGGCCGCCGCCTGGGGGTATGCGTTGCTGGCGGGCATGTCTGTACCCACCGAGCGGACGGCGTTGATGATCACCATTTTGCTGGCTGGGATTTTGCTCGGGCGCGCCTGGCGACTGCTGGACCTTTGGCTGGTCGCCTTGCTGGGCGTTCTGTTGCTTGATCCATTTGCGCCGTTGACGGCCGGTTTCTGGCTGTCCTTCGGTGCCGTTCTCGTCATGGTGCTCTGGTTGCAGCACCGGCCTGCGCTGTCGTTCTGGCGCGATGCCTTGCGTCTGCAGATGGTGCTGACCCTTGCCCTTTTGCCGGTGGTCTGGTTGATGTTCGATCGGGTTGCCTGGTCGTCCCTGCCGGCGAACCTGCTTGCCGTGCCCCTCATCACCCTGCTCATTACCCCGCTGGCCCTGTTGACCGCGCTGTTTTCGGTATGGGCGCCAGCGATCGCGCATCTTTTGATGATCCCGGTCGATTGGCTGGCCCAGGGTTTGTTCGTCGCTTTGCGTGCCCTGGCGCGTTGGGCGCCGGATAGTCAGGTTGTCGCGCCGGCTGGTTGGACGATCCTGCTGGCCGGGTTGGGCGTTGCCTGGTTGTTGATGCCGCGTAGCTGGCCCCGGCGATATCTGGGTTTGCTGCTCTGTGTGCCCGCCATGATCTATCGTCCACCTGCCGTACCGTCGGGGCTGGTGGATATCTGGCTGCTCGACGTGGGTCAGGGATTGGCCGTGATTCTGAAAACGACACACCATACTGCGGTCTATGATACCGGTCCGGCCTACCTGACGAGCGATGCGGGATCCCGCACCGTGATTCCGGCATTGCGTGCCCTCGGCGTGACCCGCCTGGATCAGATCGTGATCAGCCATCATGCGCGGGATCATGCTGGCGGATTGAGGAGTGTGCTCACGGCATTTCCGAACACGCCGGTGATCTCCGGTGAGCCTCTGGCCGGGCTGCCGACAGAGCCCTGCCGTGATGGATCGAATTGGGCGTGGGACGGGGTTCGGTTCGAGTTGTTTCAGGCGGAAAACATGCGCAGCGACAACAATCATTCCTGCGTCCTGAGGGTGACGGATCGCCAGGGCAGTCTGTTGTTGACCGGCGACATCGAACGCCGCGCGGAACATGATCTGATCGCGCGGCATAACCTGTCGGCAGACTGGCTCTATGTGCCGCATCATGGCTCGAAAACCTCGTCCTCGCCAGATTTTCTGGCTGCAGTCCATCCCAAATCAGCGCTGGTGAGCGCCGGAAAATTCAATCCGTTTCACCATCCGAATCTGTCCATACTGGCCCGTTATCGGCGCGCGGACATCCCCGTGATCAATACGGCAAATGTGGGCGCCGTTCACCTGGTAAATGGGGTTCTGTCGGGCTACCGGACACAGGTCTGGCCTTTCGTTTGGCGGCGATTCACGGGGGGCGATCATTAAGCTGTCACATTGCCTCAATATATTCGCAGATAATTAAGTTCTGTGAGTTGTCCGTGATGTCGTCGCCCCTTCGTGCGTTGCTCGAACCTGTTCTTCCCTTGTCTGCTGATCTGGCGCTCAGTGACGTGACGGATCGATTCCAGCAGGGCGGATTCGAGCGCATGCTGTCGCTGGCGGTGGTGGACGAGGCGAACAAACCGGTGGGTTTGATCAGTCGCCATGCCTTGATGGAATTGTTGCTGAACAAGTACTCTCGGGACTTGTTCGGCAAGCGGCCGATTCGCTTTTTTATGAATGCGATGCCGGTCATCGTCTCGCTGTCGGACGCCACGACAGAGGTGATTTCCACGGTCACGAGTCAGATTCGTATCCCGATCGTTGAAGATTTCATTTTTACCGAAATCGATGGCACCTATGCCGGCATGGGCTCCGTGGCTGACGTGCTGAAAATGGTCGAGCAGCGTCTGGGGCAGCGCAACCAGGCCTTGGCCAAGGCCAACCAGGAAATCAAGGCTTCACAGGCACACCTGATCCAGTCGGAGAAAATGGCCGCACTGGGGCAGATGGTGGCTGGCGTTGCGCATGAGATCAACACGCCCCTCGGTTATGTCGGCAACAATGTTCAAATGGCTCAGGAGATGCTCGTTCAGATTCAGGTCCTGCTCCAGGAATACGAACAACTGTTCGATGGGCTGGTCAATCAAACGGCAGAACCCCAGGAGATTGAGGCGCGTATTCAGTCGATCGCCTCGATTCGCGAGGACTTCGACGTCGTGTCGGATCTCGCCGACCTGAGCGAATTGTTCCAGGACACACGTTTCGGCCTCAAGCAGATCGGTGAAATTGTTCAAAGCCTCAAGAACTTCGCCCGCGTGGACCGGGCGGCAAGCGATCGCGTGAACCTGATTGAAAACATCGAAACAGCGTTGACGGTCGGGCAGCATCATCTGAAAAACAAGGTGACAATCGAAAAGCGGTTCGAGCCGCTACCCGATGTGCCTTGCGCCCCATCCCAAATCAATCAGGTGCTCCTCAATATCTTCACGAATGCCGCACACGCGATCACGCATGAGTGGGGCAGATTGCTGATTCGTACTTATGTTCGGGGCGAGTTTGCCTGCATCAGTATTGAAGACAATGGCAGCGGAATTCCTGAAGAGCATGTCGCGCGGATTTTCGAGCCTTTTTACACCACGAAAAAAGTCGGTGAGGGCACGGGGCTGGGGTTGTCGATCAGCTACCGGATCATCAGGGATCATGGCGGGGATATCCGTCTGGCAACCAAGGCGGGGGTCGGTACCCGATTCGAAATCAGCCTGCCGATCAATGGCCCTGCCGCTTCTAACGATCACGACGAAACGACCGATGGCATCGCTGGTGCGATGGCCCCAGATGCCCAAACCACTGCAGGGATGCACTCACCCCATCATGACGATTTTCCCGAGAACACGATCATGATCGGTTCCGTACAGGCCTAGCAGTTGAGGAATTAATCATGAGCGAGCTGTTTACCAAGCCCACCCTGCTGTTGGTCGACGATGAGGCACGAATTACCCGATCATTGAAGATGCTGTTTCGGGGGGAGTTCGACGTACTGACCACCGATAGCGGCCACGAGGCTATCGAGATGGCACGTCAGCAAACCATTTCGGTGGTTATTTCCGATCAGCGGATGCCGATCATGAGCGGCGTGGAAGTGCTGCGCGGCATACGTGAGGTCTCTCCCAATACCATGCGTCTTCTGCTCACCGGCTATGCCGACCTTGCGGCGGTCATCGGCTCGGTCAATGAAGGTGAGATTTTCCGCTTTCTGCAAAAACCCTGGGATGCCGAGCAGATTCGGGCTGATGTACGGGCGGCAGCCCAAGTGGCTGAATTGAGCTTTGCGGCGGCCAGTCGTCAAGATCTGCAACCGGCACTACCGACCGTGAAAGCCTGTACCGGTATTTTGTTACTGGATCGGGACCCTCTGGCCCATGAGCTGGTTCGGCGGGCCACGCCGCCCAGCAATCCCCTGTTCTGGGCGCGCGATTTGGACGAAGCGATGGCGTTGCTGGATCAGCAGGATATCGGTGTCATGGTCGCGGACGTGATGGATGGTCAGGCGAGTCATGTCGGGGCGATCAAGGCCCTCAAGCAGACGCATCCGGATCTCGTCACCATCGTACTCACCCAGTTGCGGGATTACGAGTTGCTGGTCGAGCTGATCAATCAGGGGCAGGTCTTCCGATTCCATCCGAAACCGGGCCATGTCGGTACCTTCACGAAAAACATGCAGTCGGCGCTGGATTACCACCAGATTCTGCAGCTGCAGCCCGAGACCCGTAAGCGACATGCCGTTGCCAAATCGACCAAGCCGTTACTGACCGGCTTGTCAGACCGGGTGATGGGTTATTTCCGTCGGATGGGTGTGAATTAACCTGTTTCTCAGGATTGATACGCGCCCATTTGTTCAGTCGCTACAGCGATCGCTTCCAGCACGTCGGGTTCCCCGATTGCGACGATCCGGCTGCGATGGTCGGTTGTCGGCCAGTCGGGGAGGGCAATCGGTGGATGCACGCGGTGTTGCACGATCTGCAACAACTGCGGACGCTGAGCATCCGTGGTTTGAATCAGTGCTTTCAGCCGCAATAATTTCTCGCCCGCATTCGCTTGCACGAAAGCCCACCATACCGCGAAATCCCGTGCATCAATGGGCTGCACCGCGATCCAACTGAAACTCGTCATCGTTTCCTGATGTATTGCCTTGACTGACTCTTTGCTGACAAGGGTATGGATTTTCCGTATCTGCAGCCCCGGTACGCCCTTTGTGGCTGCAGGATGAACCGCGCCGGATGTGACGGCCGACAGCGCAGAAAAGAGTCGGTTTCGTACCGATGGGGCAGTCGTTGTGAGGCAGGTCGTCAATAGGTCTGCCGATGGATTCATTGACCGGATTTGTTGTTTCAGGGCCTCGGTGCATTCGACATCGATTTCATCGGATTTGGTGATCAGCACCAGATCGGCGAATACGACTTGTCGAACGGCTTCGGGGAAACGCGCCAGGGTCTCCGCACCCTGCAGGGCATCGACTGTCGTGACCACACCCTGCCACTGGTAATGACGGGCCAGTGTGTCGTTTGCGGTGAGGGTATTGATGATGGGTACGGGGTCGGCCAGGCCGGTGGTTTCGATGATCACCCGGTCGAACTGACGTTGCCCGCCACGGGCAAAGCGCCAACGTGCATCGATCAGGGTTTTTTGCAGATCGCCACGTACCGTGCAGCAGAGGCAGCCGCCCGCCAGTTCGACAACGGATTGATCGGCACTGTGCGCGACCAGCAGATGGTCGAGCGACACGTCACCGAATTCATTGATGATGATCAGGCTGCGGGCGAATTCCGGTTGCTGCACCCATTCGTTCAGCAAGGTGGTTTTACCGCTGCCGAGAAAACCGGTCAGCAGGGTGACGGGGATGCGCGCGGGCATGGCCTCAGATGACACGCGAGAAGCGCTGCAGGCCTTCCGGGTTGAGATATTCGTCGAAGGCCATGCAGATATTGCGGATCAGGAGTCGACCGCGCGGCAATACCTCGATGCGATTCGAACTCAATCGGACCAGTCCGTCCGCCGCCATGGGCTGCAACTGTGCCAGCGCATCGGCAAAATGGCTGGGTACGTCGATGCCGAAGCGTTGGGCCACCGCGTTGAAATCCAGCGTGAAGTGGCTGATCAGCGACACAATGACGAACCGGCGGATATGGTCCTCCGGTGTCAGGACGTATCCCCGTTCGATGGGCAGGCGCCCGGCGCTCACGGCTTCGTGATAGGCGATCAGATCCTTGGTGTTCTGGCTGAAGGCATCGCCGACCTGACTGATGGAGGACACGCCCGCGGCGACCATGTCGCATTCGGCGTGGGTGGAGTAGCCCTGGAAATTGCGATGCAGGGTGCCGTTGCTCTGGGCGATGGCCAGCGGGTCGTCGGGGCGGGCGAAATGATCCATCCCGATCAGGACATAACCGGCTTCTTGCAGTCGCTCAATGCTCCCCCCGAGGATCGCCAGTTTTTCGGCGGAGGAGGGCAGATCGTCGGTATCGATCCGGCGCTGCGGTTTGAAGCGGGTCGGCAGGTGGGCATAGTTGAAGATCGACAACCGGTCCGGTGCCATCTCGATCACGGTATCCAGCGTCCGCATGAACGAATCGCGGCTTTGGAACGGCAGGCCATAAATCAGGTCGAGACTCACCCCGTGGAAGGCCTCGGCCCGGGCCGCATCGATGACGGTGCGGGTTTCGGCAATGCTCTGGATGCGATTGACGGCTTTTTGCACGGTCGGGTCGAAATCCTGAACGCCGAGACTGATGCGGTTGAAGCCCAGCTCACGCAGTACGGCAATGGTATGGGCGTCGGCCTCGCGCGGGTCGATTTCGATGGAGTATTCGCCCGTGTCGTCGGTCTTGAGTTCGAAATGCCGACCGGTGGCCTGCATGATCTCGCGCATCTGGTCGTCGGACAGGAAGGTCGGTGTGCCCCCGCCCCAATGCAGCTGATCGACCGGACGTCCGGCATCGAACAGGGGCGCCTGCAGGGCCAGTTCCCGCACCACATCATCCACATAGGGCTGAGCGCGGCCGCGATCCTTGGTCACCACCTTGTTGCAGGCGCAGTAGTAACACACGGTATCGCAGAACGGGATATGCACATATAGCGACAGCGGCCCGCCCGCCTGATTCGAGCGTTGGGCGGCTGCGCGATACTGCGCTTCGCCGAATTCATCGTGAAACTGGACCGCCGTGGGGTAGGAGGTATAACGTGGCCCGGATTTGTCGTAGCGACGGATCAGGTCGGGCTCGAACAGGTTGGTATTGGCAGCAGGTGGCGTGGTTTCGACGGTCGTCATGGCGGTTCTCACGAAAACATCGACCGGGGCAGATGCCGGCAGAATGTTTGATCATACAATCGCATACAATAGCAGACTCACTTTTTCCCTTCGCCTGAGTTTTTTACTCGGAATTACGGTTTTGCAAGGATCTGGCTCTTGATTATTGCGGATATGCTGCGTGGCCTCGATTACTTTGGTACGGTGGTGTTTGCCATCAGCGGCGCACTGGTGGCAGCGCGCAAGCGTATGGACTGGATGGGGTTTTCCATTCTGGCGACGGTAACGGGGATCGGCGGCGGCACGCTGCGGGATCTGATTCTGGCTCGGCCGGTGTTCTGGGTCATGCACTGGGAATACATCGTCATCTGCGTGGTATCGGCCCTGACCACGTTTTACCTGTTGCAGCACGTCCATCGCCGATTGAGCTGGTTGCTCTGGGCCGATGCCGTGGGGCTTGCCTCCTTCAGCGTGCTCGGCGTGCAAATTGCCTTGTCCAGCGGCACCAGCCCGTTTATCGCCATTATCATGGGTATGATGACCGCCGCGTTTGGCGGGTTGATTCGTGACGTGTTGGCTGGCGAGCCGCCCCTGCTGCTGCACCGTGAAATCTATGCCAGTGCGGCGCTGATCGGCGGGGTGGTCTATGTTCTGTTGGCTGTTTTTTTGCATCAGCCAATCTGGGCGCTGATCATCGGTTTCGTGGCCGCCCTGATCATTCGTGGGCTTGGCATCGTCTATCATTGGCATCTGCCGGCTGCGCGCGCTTCCTAACTCAATAAATCTGGATATTCATGATTCCTGCCGTTGAAATTCACAACCTGTTTAAAACCTATGCCAGCGGGGCCGAAGCGCTGAAAGGCATTGATTTGATGATCGAGCCCGGTGATTTTTTCGCCCTGCTGGGCCCTAATGGCGCGGGTAAGTCGACCACGATCGGGGTTCTCTCGTCTCTGGTGAGCAAGAGCGAGGGGGTGGTTCGGGTGTTCGGCCGAGATCTGGACACCGATCGTTCCTGGGTCAAGTCGCAGATCGGTATTGTGCCGCAGGAATTCAACTTCAATCAGTTTGAACCCGTCGAAGAGGTCGTGATCAATCAGGGGGGGTTCTACGGCATGACGCGCAAGGCGGCGCGGGCCCGAAGCGACCATCTGTTGCAGGAACTGGGTTTGTGGGAAAAGCGCAAATCGATGTCGCGACAATTGTCGGGCGGGATGAAGCGCCGCCTGATGATTGCCCGTGCTCTGGTGCACGAGCCGCGCCTGCTGATTCTGGACGAACCGACCGCCGGTGTGGATATCGAACTGCGCCGCGGCATGTGGCAGTTTTTGACCGACATCAATGAAGCGGGCACTACCATTATTCTGACGACGCACTATCTCGAGGAGGCCGAGCAGCTTTGCCGGAATATTGCGATCATCAATGAAGGTCGGATTATCGAAAACACCAATATGCGGCACTTGCTGGACAACCTGTCCCAGGAAACCTTCGTGCTGTATTGCGATCAGCCTGTCAGTTCGCTGCCTGCCGTCCCGGCCATCAGTGCCCGTTTGACGGATACGGACGTGATCGAGGTGGATCTGGCCAAGGAGCAATCGCTGTCCGAAGTGTTCGAGGTGCTCCGTGGCCACGGCATTAACGTGACGCGGATGAAAAACAAAACCAATCGTCTGGAAGAGCTCTTCCTGAAATTGGTGAAAAACAGCAATGAGGCGAACCAATGAGTCCCCGTATCGAACACCATGTCAATGCCGCCGCCGAGCAGGGGTTGACGATTCGTCAAACGTTCAACGCTTTCAACACCTTGTTGATTCGTGAGGTCCTGCGTTTCGGCCGGATCTGGATGCAGACCATTCTGCCGCCGATGATCATGACCTCGCTGTATTTCATTGTGTTTGGTCATCTGATCGGCCCGCGTGTGGGCGAGATCGATGGCGTGCCCTATATCAATTATCTGGTGCCGGGGCTGATCCTGATGGCGGTCATCACCCAGAGCTACGCGAACGTGGTGTCCTCGTTCTATGGGGCGAAGTTCGCCCGTCATATCGAGGAATTGCTGGTCTCGCCCATGCCGCATTGGCTGATTATCCTGGGCTATATCGCGGGGGGCATGGCGCGCGGGTTGTCAGTTGGCGCAGCAGTCACCGTGGTGGCCGTGTTTTTTGCCGCGCTGGATGTGCACAGCATTGTTGATCTGCTGGGGGTGGCCATTCTGACGTCTGCCTTGTTTGCACTCGGTGGCTTGATCAACGCCATCTACGCGAATAGTTTCGATCACATCACGATTGTGCCGACCTTCATCCTGACACCGCTGACCTATCTCGGTGGTGTATTTTATTCGATTCATATGCTGCCGCCTTTCTGGCAGCAGGTCTCGATGTTCAACCCCATTCTGTACATCATCAATGGCTTTCGTTACGCCATGCTGGGGATTTCGGATGTGCCTGTGTACAGCACCTATGTGATCCTGATCGTCAGTATCGTGTTGCTGTTTGCCGTCACGCTGCGGTTGTTCCATCGTGGTATCGGGATGCGCGGGTAAATCATGTTCAATCATCAACTGGAACTCCTCGCCCCGGCGCGGGATGTCGACATCGGCATCGAAGCCGTCAACCACGGGGCCGATGCGGTCTATATCGGCGGGCCTTCGTTCGGCGCGCGCAAGAGTGCGGAAAACGATCTGGCCGATATCGCGCGGCTGGTTGCGCACGCGCACCGCTTTCATGCCCGCGTTTTCACCACGCTGAACACGATTCTGCGGGATGACGAGCTGGAGCCCGCGCGTCAGATGATCTGGCAATTGTACGAAGCCGGTGTCGATGCCCTGATTATTCAGGACATGGGCCTGCTGGAACTCGACCTGCCGCCCATCCAGCTTCATGCCAGCACCCAGTGCGATATCCGCAGTCCGGAAAAAGCCCGTTTTCTTCAGGATGCGGGCTTGTCCCAACTGGTCCTGGCGCGGGAGCTGACCCTCGAACAAATCCGCGCCGTGCGGGCTGTCACGGAGGTTCCGCTGGAGTTTTTCGTGCATGGCGCGTTGTGTGTCGCCTATAGCGGCCAGTGTTATGTCAGTCATGCCCAGAACGGCCGCAGCGCCAACCGGGGCGATTGCAGCCAGGCTTGTCGTTTGCCGTACCAGGTCACCGATAGCGCCGGCGGTATTGTCGCCCACGACAAGCATGTGCTGTCGGTGAAGGACAACAACCAGAGCGACAATCTGGCGGCGCTGGTCGATGCGGGTGTCCGCAGCTTCAAGATCGAGGGGCGTTACAAGGACATGGGTTATGTGAAGAACATCACCGCCCATTACCGGACCTTGCTGGATGAGATTCTGACGCAGCGGCCGGATCTATCCGCCGGTTCCAGCGGTCATTGCAGTTATACCTTCACGCCCGACCCCAACCAGAATTTCAACCGGGATGCGACCGACTACTTCGTGCAGGGCCGTAAGGAAGACATCGGCGCCTTTGATAGTCCGAAAAATCCGGGTCAGTTGATCGGTTCTGTCAGCAAGATCAATCGGGATTCGGTCGAGATCGAATCCCCTGCAGAGATCACGCTGCACAATGGCGATGGCATGTGCTATTTCGACTTGCAGAAGACCTTGGTCGGCATGGCGATCAATACCGCCGAGTCGCTGGGTGACGGCCGCTGGCGGGTGGTGCCGAAAGACCCGATCACTGAGTTGCGTCATCTGCGTATCGGCACCGAGATCAATCGAAACCGCGACATGAGCTGGCAGCGGGTCATGGACAAGAAATCCAGCGATCGGCGGGTCAACGTGGTGATGCAACTGGATGAAACGCCGGATGGGCTCGCCCTCCGCCTGACAGATGACGATGGCTATGTCGCGACGGTATCGGTCGAGCTACAGAAGGAAATGGCCAAGGATGCCGACCGGGCGGCCGCGAGCCTGCGCGAGAACCTCGGCAAGCTCGGCACCACGATGTTCACCCCGACCGACATCCGGCTGAATCTCAGCCAGCCATGGTTCGTCCCGGCTTCCAGCATCAATGCGTTGCGTCGCGAAGGGATTGAGGCGCTGGAAGCCGCGCGCCAGTCTGCGCTGCATCGGCTGCCACGCGCCGTGCCGGTGGATCCGCCGGTGGCTTATCCCGAAGAAACACTGAGCTACCTCGCCAACGTGTTCAATCACAAGGCCCGTGATTTTTACGCCAAGCATGGCGTCAAGCTGATCGCCGCCGCGTATGAGAGCCACGAGGAAGAGGGCGAGGTGAGCCTGATGATCACCAAGCACTGCGTGCGTTTTTCACTAAGCCTTTGCCCCAAGCAGACACGCGGCGTGACGGGCGTACACGGCACGATCAAGGCCGAGCCACTCAATCTCATCAACGGCAATGAAACGCTCAAGCTAGTGTTCGACTGCAAGCCCTGTGAGATGCATGTGGTGGGCAAACTCAAGCGGGGTGTCGTTCAGCAGCGCGCTCGTGAGGTTCAGACTGCACCGATCACGTTCTATCGCGCCCGTCCCTGAGACAGGGGCCGGGTAGCTGCCTCAGTCGACGTACGCCGGGAGTTCTTCACAGGAAGATGCCATCCGATAGCTCCCTTGACCTTGTTGTTTGGCGGCATACATAGCCTTGTCTGCGGCCAGGAGCAGGCACTCCGCTGTGCAGTCCCGACTGCATAGTGCGACCCCGATTGAGACGCTGATCTGGTAAGTAACTTCCTGTACCGATATCGGGGCCGAGACGGCCTTGATGCATTTGGCGGCAACCGTGTCAACAGCCTGGTTGGCCTCGGTATCCAGATCGGTTGCCAGGATCACGAATTCGTCTCCGCCAATACGGGCGAGCGTATCAGCCTGCCGGATGACCAAGGATAGCCGTCGTGCCGTTTCCTTGAGTACCAGATCACCCGCATCGTGGCCAAACGAATCGTTGATCTGTTTGAAACCATCCAGGTCCAGAAACAGGATGGCAAGCCGCGTGCCATGCCGTCTTGAACGGGCCTGAGCCTGGTGTATCCGATCGATCAACAGACTGCGATTGGGGAGCCCGGTCAGCGGATCATGATAAGCCATGTGTTCCAGAGCAGCCTGACTGTCTGTCAATTTGACCAGTAAATGATTGAACGCTTGTGTCAGATGCCCGACCTCATCGTCACGTTCAATGGGTAAGGGCTGCAGGGGGATTTCACCCCGGGACATTTTTTCGGCTTTTTCGGCAGAACGGTAGAGGGGGCGGAGTACCCAGGTGATAAAACCGCCGATGGCGGGCAAGCCAATCCCGAGGAGCAGAAGCAGGTGCCACAACAGGTAGGACTTGGTTCGATCCACGGCGGCCAGCGCCACGGAGGTCGGCACGTGTGCGACAACAAACCAGCCCATGCTGGGTATCGAGGCCGCCGCCGCGATTTCCTCTATCCCTTGCGCGTCCCGCGTCACCCCGCTACCCCGGAATCCCTCCATGGCGCGGTCGAGTAAGGGATTGGTGCCGAGTGGCGGTGTTGGTTCGAGGGTGACATCGGCATGGCTGAAATCCATGAGCAGCCGGTCTTTCGGCGAAACCAGACGGAATCCGCTCGTCGTACCTGAATGTGCATGGTGCAGGAAGTTCAGGAAGTTCGGCGTGGACAGAGCGGTTACGCCGACCAGAAGGCCCCGGATGGCACCTGTCTCATCCTTGATGGGGACGCCCATGGGGATCAGGGGTTGTTGGGTGAGCCTGCCGACGACGGGAGATCCGATGCCCGATTTACCCTCAATCAGCTGTTGGAAATCGGGGTTTGCGCTCAGGGAACGTCCGATGCGGCCTGGTACGCTGGGGAAATCCGCCAGTACCGTGCCGTGAACATCGGTGGCCATCAATCCGAGTGAAAAAAGGGGTTGCAACTCGGCGCGCTCCTGTAGCCAGGCCTGCAGTTTGGCTGGTTGTTGCAAGAGATCCGGGGGTAGCGTTTTGGCGAGCCGTTTCAGGAACGAGAATCGTTCCATGAGCTTGTAATTGATGTCTTCTGCCGCGGCTTCCGCCAGTGTGGCCTGCTGGGCAGAAGTTATCTGAATCAGGTTGTCCCGCACATAACTGGACAGGATGAAATAGCGTGCCACAGTGCCGATCAGTACCAGTAATACCCCAAAGCCAATCAAGCGGACTACCAGCGTGTTAGCAAATCGCGGGAACTTCATGAAAACATGGATCCTGAGTTGAGAGGGGCGGGTGCATCAGCAAATCCCAATGTTAGCGTTTCATGAATGTATGTCCACACATAATCATTCAGCTGCGCGGGCCGTTCAGGGATTGCTTCGGAGATGCCATAAAAAATGCCCGCGATTGCGGGCATATATCTAGAGATGGTTACGCTATCCGACCGAATGGATATTTCACGCATTCGGTCTGTGGATAGATACCGCCGAGGGCAACGTTAATGTGTCACAGCACCTTCTGCACCAATGCCGGTTTCGGAGCGCACGAACTGGGCATGGAAGCGATCGCGTTCGGCCTGAGCGCGGACACTGTGGTCCGTAATCGAGAAGATCCAGGCCAGAATGAATGCGACCGGCATGGAGAAGATGGCCGGGTACTTGTACGGCATGATGGCTGTGGCATTGCCCAGGACATCAACCCAGACGCTTTGCGAGAGCACCACCAGCACCAGTGCGGTGATGAGGCCGCCCAATCCGCCCATGACCGCGCCGCGGGTGGTCAGATTTTTCCAGTACAGCGCGAGGAACAGCACCGGGAAGTTCGCGGAGGCTGCCACGGCGAAGGCCAGACCGACCATGAAGGCGATATTCTGCTTTTCAAAGGCGATGCCCAGGAAAATGGCCAGAATGCCGAGGGCGATCGTGGCATAGCGCGAGACGCGCATTTCGGTTTTCTCATCGACACGGCCATGACGGAATACGTTGGCATACAGGTCATGCGAGACGGCGGAAGCGCCGGCCAGGGTCAGGCCGGATACGACGGCGAGAATGGTCGCAAAGGCCACGGCCGAAATGAAGCCCAGGAACACGTTGCCACCAATGGCGTGCGACAGGTGGATGGCCGCCATGTTGTTGCCGCCGATCAGCTTGTGCGCCGCATCCAGGTAGGTCGGGTTGGTCGAGACCATGATGATCGCGCCAAAGCCGATGATGAAGGTCAGGATGTAGAAATAACCGATGAAGCCGGTGGCCACGAAGACGGATTTACGCGCTTCCTTGGCATCGGTCACGGTGAAGAACCGCATCAGGATGTGTGGCAAGCCCGCTACCCCGAACATCAGCGCCAAACCCAGTGAAATGGCGGAAATCGGATCGTGAATCAGGCTGCCCGGGGCCATGATGGCCTCGTGTTTCGGACTGATTTCCACGGCTTTGCTGAACATCGCGTTGAAATCGAAACCGAATGAATACAGCACGGCCAATGCCATGAAGGTGGCGCCGGAGAGCAGCAGCACGGCCTTGATGATCTGTACCCAGGTGGTGGCCAGCATGCCGCCCAAGGTGACATACACCATCATCAGTACACCGACGATCACGACGGCATAGCTGTAGGGCAGACCGAACAGGACCTGGATCAGCTTGCCCGCGCCAACCATCTGCGCGATCAGGTACATCGAAACGACAATCAGCGATGCGATGGCGGCGACGGTTCGAATCGGGGTTTGTGCCAGTCGATACGAGGCCACATCGGCAAAGGTGTATTTGCCCAGGTTTCGCAATTTTTCCGCGAGCAGGAAGAGCATGATGGGCCAGCCGACCAGGAAGCCGATCGAATAGATCAGGCCATCGAAGCCGTTGGCATACACCAGGGCGGCGATCCCCAGGAAGGAGGCGGCAGACATATAGTCCCCAGCCAGTGCCAGGCCGTTCTGGAAGCCGGTGATGTTTCCGCCGGCGGCATAGAAGTCTTTGGCGGTGCGAGTGCGCTTGGCCGCCCAGTAGGTGACAACCAGGGTGAGCGCGACAAAGATCACGAACATGGTGACCGCGGGGACGTTGATCGATTTCTGTACGACATCGGCCGCCAGGGCACCGGTGGAAAACAGCAATGTGGTAATCAGCGCCGCAAGTCCGGCGAGAATGAGCATCGGGTTTTTCATCGTGCTGTCTCCTTGATGCGCGCGGTTAATACATCGTAGGTCGCGTTGGCCCTGCGGACATACAAACCGGTCATGAGGAAGGCAAAGACAATGATCAGAAATCCGGCAACGATGCCGACGGAGATCTCCGATCCGGCTGATATTTTAATGGCCAGTAGCTGGGGGTAATAAGCAATCATTAATATAAAGACGAAGTAGACCACAATGACCGTGATGGCCATGATCCAGTTGGTGCGCGTACGGTGGTGAATGAGTGCCTGAAAATCCGGATCACTCTGGATTTGCTCTGCGAGTTCTTTTTTCATCTGACATCCTGCTTTTATTATTTAACAAACGAGAGCGGATTGTAACTGCAGCTGCTCCATTGGATAACCTGATTTTTAAAAGGATAATAATCTGGATTTTGTTTTGTAACTTCCTGTTATTAAAATAAATAATTTGGTTTTCCCGTTATTTTTCAGGGTGACTTGTGCGGATTATGGATGGTTTGATGGCAAATATCCCAATGCAATTGGGCAAATCTGTCGGCATGAATGATATTTTATCAATGAGTGTATTTAATAATAATTAATTGGACTACTGAATATTGTCGAAATCAATCGTATTGCAATTCATGGGCGTAATGATGTACGGATTTTGTATATTCAACAGGTTGAATTCCGGAATGGACACAATGACGACGATAAAAAAGATCTTCAGGAGAATCCGGCGCCAGTTGACGCGCCGAATGGGTTCGATCCGTTTGACTTCGCAGCCTCCGCCGGGGTAAATCTGGGTAGATTGCTTCGGTAAAATGCATTCTTTTTCATATTTTGCCGAATTCATGTCGATCCTCTGCTTATACTGGTCAAGCTAGGGAGAGAACCTGTAACCACTTGAGTTACGGAATTTTGTCTGTGCGGCCGACGGGATATTTCGACGGCTGCGCGGGAATTTTGCGTGTTTAAAGGAGGATAGAGAATGTTATTTCGTCGAATGATGATCGTGGTACTGGCCTTGTTTGCCGGTAATGCTTGGGCGGACAATGGGATGATTGTTCACAAGAGCGCATGGAGTGTGGCCGAAACGATGAGCCGCGTGGAACAGGTGGTCAAGGAGCGCGGCTTTACGGTCTTCGCCCTGGTTGATCATGCCAAGGGGGGCGCGAGTGTCGGTGATGAACTCCGGCCGACGCAGCTTTTGATTTTCGGTAATCCCAAGGGCGGCACACCTTTCATGCAGTGTGCGCAAACGGTCGGTATCGATCTGCCGTTGAAAATTCTGGTTTGGCAGGATGCGGCAGGTAAAGTGTGGTTGGGCTATAACGATCCGAAGTGGATTGCCAAGCGGCACAAGGTGCCGCATTGCCCGGCTGCCGAGAAAATCAGCAAGGGGATGATCAGTCTGGTCGATGCCATTCTGAAAAAGTAGTCCGGTTCGTCGGACGTTTTGACGCCCGACCCAACGATAAAGGCCCCCAAATGGGGGCCTTTTATGATGCGATCGGGATCGAAGGGGAATTAGCGCCCTTGTGGCCGCCGACGCTGGCCGGAGCTGCTGTCCGGTCGATTGCCATTGCCCGCCGGGCGAGGTGCCCGATTGCCATTGACATCACCTGGGCGATTTCCGTTACCGGCACCGGCCGAGCGGGAGCCCGGATTGCCGGGGCGGGCGGCGGAGGGGCCGTCGCGACGGGGGGCGCGTGGCCCTTGCGGCTTGCGCAATGGCTCCGCTTTGGCGTTCGGATCGGGTTCGAAACCCGGTACGATCACGCGTTCCAGCTTCTGGCGAATCGTGCGCTCGATATCGGCCAGCAATTTGTGTTCATCAACACAGACGAGCGACAGGGCTTCACCACCGGCGCCAGCGCGACCCGTACGGCCGATCCGGTGCACATAGTCTTCCGGTACATTGGGCAGTTCGTAGTTCACGACATGCGGCAGGGCATCGATATCGATGCCACGCGCGGCGATGTCCGTGGCGACGAGTACGCGCAGCTTGCCGGCCTTGAATGCGCTCAGGGCCTTTTCACGAGCAGCCTGGCTCTTGTTGCCGTGGATAGCCATGGCCGGGATGCCATCCTTGTCGAGCTGTTCGGCCAGACGGTTTGCACCATGCTTGGTACGGGTAAAGACCAGCACCTGATTCCACTGACCTTCGTCGATCAGTTTGTGCAGCAGGGCTTTCTTGGCGTCGCGGTTCACGGGATAGATGCGTTGCGTCACGCGCTCGGCCGTGGTGACCTGCGGCGCGACTTCGACCTTGGCCGGGTTATCGAGCAGGCTGCTAGCAAAGGTTTTGATTTCTGGCGCGAAGGTGGCCGAGAACAGCAGGTTCTGCCGCTTCTTCGGCAACAGGGCGAGGATTCGCTTGATGTCGCGGATAAAGCCCATGTCGAGCATACGGTCGGCTTCATCCAGTACGAGGATTTCAACCCCGCCCAGATCGACGGAGCCCTGGCCGACGTGGTCGAGCAGACGGCCCGGCGTCGCGACCAGAATATCCAGACGCTTGCGCAGACGATCGCGCTGGGGATTGATGTTCACGCCGCCGAAGATGACCATTGAGGTCAGGTTCAGATGTTGACCATATTCCTTGACGCTTTCTTCCACCTGGGCAGCCAGTTCGCGTGTGGGGGTCAGGACCAGCGCACGAATGCGGGGTTTCGTGGAGGGGTGCTGCACGGGCGTCGTGCTGAGGCGCTGCAGCAACGGCAGCGTGAAACCGGCGGTCTTGCCGGTGCCCGTTTGGGCGGCGGCCAGCAAATCGCGGCCGGTCAGGACCACGGGAATGGCTTCCCGTTGGATAGGCGTGGGCGTGGTATAACCGACGGCGTCGAGCGCGGTCAGTAGCTCGGGCATAAGGCCGAGTTCAGCAAAAGACATAGGCATTCCAGAATTGAAAAAAATGAACGGACCCTTCGAAAGATCATGTTTTCGAAAGGCCATGATGAATGTTGGGGGGAATAGAACCGTCCATCATAGCAGATTGCGGCCCTGATCAGGCGGTTTTGTTTTCGGCAATGGATATGTGGTCGGTTATGGTTGCCTGGCGTAGCCGAACTGAAGAAATAGGCGTATGAATTCTGTTGGTATTCCAGCCCGCGCACATATATATACATTTAAGGGGGCGAGTTTGCGCTTGATCGAGTCCTGTTGTAGGGTTCGCAGCCCGGGCGAAGTCCGGTATTAGTCCTTAGCGACATCAATTGGTTACAGAAATCCTTTAATCTGCGGGTACTCGCGTGCACACCATGAATGTGCCGAGAGGGCCTGTCGGCCACAAGACCTCCATCGGAATGATGATGGACGGCGTTTTTGCGGGTGCGCCTGCTTCTACCAGTTCTTGTGCATTGTCGGCTACGGTAATTTTTAGCGTTGGCGAGACGTTCTGACACACCCAAGGTGTTCGGGCGACCGCTACGGCGTGATGCACGCCCTGTTTGCATCACGGGTCTTATGGATGAGCCCGGTTCTCGCGATGGATCATGATTGGCGATATCGATTATGAATATGATGAAAGTTTTTGTATTGGGTCGGCGCGAAAGTGCGGCCTTTGCGCAGCAGCAGCACTGTGAGCTGGACGATGCGGGCACATTGAAGATCTTGGCGGAGTTGCGGCCGATTCTGAATACGTCCGGTCCTTTGGATGGCGTGCCGTTGGCCGTGTTGTCGTTTCTCATTTTGTTGACGGCCCAACGGTACAATGTTCAGGCTGACCGACTGCTGAAAACCTGTCGTGATTTGGAATATCTTGACGAGCATGGGTTGGACGGCTTACCCAAATTGCTGGATAAATTGATGGCCACGCTGTGGTTTTATGCCGGGATCGAGCAGGGGCCTCAGTTGCCGGAGCAGGACGGAGAAAGTGTTCAGGATCTGACCAACGCGCTGTTTGCGGTATTGGCCGTTCATACACCCGCCCACTTGATGAAGATGGCGGAGGATTGGGCTCAGCCGGAGGTGCTCGCCCAGCTTCAGCCTTTTGCTCGGGATCCGGACGGTTATGAGCCCGTTTTTTCCCCGACGCATATCGAATTCATGACCTCGATCGAAAAAACCCATTGCATCTTCGCCCCCTCCGGCAAGTATTGGGGGGCTGATGACTGGGTGCGTACCGATTCCTGGGAAGCCAATATCCGTCGTTTTGCGGATGGGCTGTTCCGGTTCATGGCCGTGGCCAAGCGGGAAAAATTCAAGGGCTTTGCCGTACGTCTCCCCCCTGAGTTGAGCGCCTCGGTGCCGGTTTTATCCCGCACGACGGCCTTGCTGCTTGATGAATTGAATCGGATTGATCCGGCCCACTCGACGTGCTTACAGAATGAGGTGGGTACCGTCGGCTGGAAATTCGAGTGGGCGGGAGAGCCGATGTTTTTCACCGCCTTTGGCACCTGTTATCCGCCGAATCATCCCCGTTATCCTTATGGTTTTGATCACACCTATTTCTTTTTCCAACCCGATTTCGTATTGCGGGCGCATCCAAGCCTGATCAATGGCAAGGAAGAAGGCTCGCGGGCGCGTATTCTCGCCAGTTTCAACAAACAGGGCATGTCGTACGATAACGAAGGCAAGGAAGCGGAAGCCGAACGGTATATCCGGCCGATGGAAGCCAATGACCCACCGGTGCACTGGTGGCTGGATCTTCCGGTCCGGCCGTCGGATGAACCGACGGAGCTGGCCGAAAGCCATGCCTGAGATGGATCAAACCGCGCTTAGGGTTGGGTGGTAGCGGTATCCCGACTTGGTGGAGGTACGCGAATGGCCAGAACCACCAGGGCAGCCAGAATCGACGAACCCAGCAGGAACAGATGCAGATTGACGGCCGCCGCAAGCGCCGTTGGTATCGACAAATCGAAGGGCTGTAGCGCCAACATGACGCCCGCTTCGAACGTGCCGAATCCCCCCGGTGCATGAATCGGTAGTACTGTCGTCAGATCGCCCCCGATCGCCCCGGCGACGGCCTGAATAATCGTGACGGGCGCCAGCGCAGCCAATACCCAGGCCAGGGTGAGCAGCTTCACCAACCAGTTGATCCAGGTCCAGCCGAGGGTGGCCAGGAAACTTCGGGCATCGTTCGGCAAACTGTTCAGGCTGTCGAGGACTCGGTCGCGCCATTTGCCCGCCGCACGTCCGGCCAGCCATCGGGCGACGTGATGCCGCGCGATATAGGCGATCAAAGGGGCGGGCAAGAGGATGAGTGCCGGCCATAGCCATTGAGCGGAAAGTCCCGTGCCCCAGAAGGCGGCGAGCAGGCCGATCAATACGATGGCCTGAAGATCCAGCAGGCGAAACCAGAACAAAACGGGGACGGTTCGACGGGGCGACAGGGCAAAATAGCGCTGCATCAGAATGGGGAAGCTGACTTCCCCGGCGCGCATC
Organism: Halothiobacillus sp.; assembly: GCA_035531235.1. GTDB lineage: Bacteria > Pseudomonadota > Gammaproteobacteria > Halothiobacillales > Halothiobacillaceae > Halothiobacillus. The sequence continues at coordinate 34,832 of DATKTJ010000025.1, forward strand.
GGCAGGAGATTGTTGAGCAGGATGTGCCAGGTGGACAGCTTCAATGTCGCCCAGAACTGGCCGTTGAGTTCCGGGTGAAAATA
>DATKTJ010000026.1:0-18389 GCA_035531235.1 Halothiobacillus sp.
AGAACAAAGCGGTTGGCATCGGTCGCGGTGGTGACCACCTGCCAGAACGGCAGGCCGAACTGATCGGCCAGCGCCGCGCCGACATCGGGTGTCGTGACGCTCGGCAGCATGGTGGTAAAACCCCGGCGCGCCTGTTGTTCAAGGGCTCGGGCAACGGGCTCCGGACTGTGGCCAAACATGGCGCCGGTATCCCCCAGGCAGAAATCCGTGTAGTCGATATCATCGGCGCAGGTAAAGTGCGCCCCCCGAGCGTCGCGAACGAACAGGGGTGTTGGCGTGCCCCAGTCGTTCATCCAGTGCATGGGTACCCCGTACAGGAAATGCTGGCGGGCATTTTCAGCCAGCCGGGCAGAGGTGGGGTGCAGTTGCAGATAACGTTGGCGCTCGCTTTCCAGCATCCGTGCGGCATTGGTATTCAGTGAATCGTTGGTCGTATGCATGCCAGGCCTTTATCGGGCCGAAATGGCCCCTTATATTCGTTCAAAATGGCCCTATTGATCAGACCATTGTTTGGGTTAGTATCCTACCTAAATTACCGCGTCCCATAACAAATTTTTCGGATAGATTCGCGTCGCCCATTGTTTTAATGCCCTAATCGATGTCTATCGGATATCGGTTTTCAAGGCGACGAAGATCCTGGGATGGGCGTTCGAAAAAGCCTGGGACGTTTCTGATCTGATATGAATGGAGTGACATCATGAATCATGCGTTTGCCTATTTGTCCGCTGGCGGGTTTCTCGGCTTGCCGATAACCCCCGACGCGCCGCCGGCTTCCGAATCCGCCAAGCCCTTTGCCATGGCGGGTGTGACCTGGGATTGCAGCGTGACCAATCGACCCGGGTCGCGGCTTGGTCCCAGTGCGATTCGCCAGGCCAGCCGAATGTTGTGTGACGCGACCCATCCCCTGTTCAATACCTCGCCGCTTGAAGAAATGGTCGATCTGGGGGATCTGCCGCTCCCCAACACGAGTCTGGAGGTCATGCGCGCCGCATTGATGCCACAAGTGAGCGCGCTGCTTGATCGGCACGAAATGGTCTGGCTCGGCGGAGACCATTCGATCACGCTGCCCTTGTTGCGTGCCTATCATGCGCATTTCGGTCAGCCGCTGGCCTGTATCCATTTCGATGCGCATTGCGATACCTGGACAGACCATTTTGGCGAGCCATCCGGTCACGGCACCTGGGTGTATGAGGCGTTCAACGAAGGGCTGGTGATTCCGGAAGCCTTTGTACAGGTTGGTATCCGTTCCTCCGGTGTGCGTGAGGCGCGTGAATTCGTGAACGATCAGGGGGGGCGTATTTATACCGGGCGCGAATTGCGTGGACGCGATGGCGCTGCGTTGCAGGACGTCATTGACGCGGTGCGGGCACGCATGGCGAAGCACGGCAATCCGCCCGTGTACCTGACCTTCGATATCGACGTGCTGGATCCGGCCTATGCCCCCGGGACGGGTACGCCGGAACCGGGCGGATTGACGACCGCGCAGGCCATGACCCTGCTGGAAGGCTGGCATGATCTTAATTGGGTGGGTATGGACCTTGTCGAGGTGGCGCCGCCCTACGATTACTCGGAACTGACCAGCAATGCGGCGTCGACCATGATCTGGACCTGGTTGTGCGGTCGTCTGGCCGCACGTACATCCACTTGAACGGAATACCACCATGCTTGCCCGCGAACAAAAACTGATACAGAGCTCCTATTACACGGCCAGTGCGAACGCTCACCCGAGCTATTCCCCGTTGGATGGGGATGCCGAGGCGGACGTATGTATTGTCGGCGCCGGTCTGGCCGGGTTGTCCGCGGCCATCGAACTGGCGGATCGCGGTTATTCGGTGATCGTGCTGGAGGCCGAAACCGTGGGCTGGGGCGCTAGTGGGCGCAATGGCGGACAGATCATCGCCGGTTTGGCCTGTGATCAATCGGTAATCGAGAAATCACTGGGACTCGAAGCCGCGCGCCAGGCCTGGGATATCACCATCGAGGCGCTTGATCTGGTCCGTGAACGGGTCAAACGGTTTGATATCGAATGCGATCTGGTGGACGGTTTCCTCGGCGTGGCTGTGGGCGCTCGAAAGGGGGCCGCGCTGCGCGACTGGTATGAAACCATGGCCAAACGCTACAACTATGACTCGGATGCCGAATGGATCGAGCCGAACGCCTTGAATCGGTGGATCGATAGCCCGCGCTTTCATAGCGGCTACCATGACCGTCGCTCGGGACACCTGCATCCGCTCAATTACACGCTCGGTCTGGCCCGGGCGGCGCAAAGCCTGGGTGTGCGGATCTGCGAACACACGCCGGTCCGGACGATGACCCAGGGCGAGCCGGCTGTTCTGAATACGGACAAGGGCGACGTCAAGGCGCGTTATGTCGTGCTGGCGGGCAATATGTACTTGCCCGAGGTATCGCCCAGGCTGGCGCCCAAGCTGGCTCGGCGGATCATGCCGGTCGGTACCTACATTGTCGGTACCGAACCGTTGGATCTGGAACTGATTTCCCGTCTGATTCCCACCAAGTCGGCGGTGTGCGATTCCAACTTCGTGCTGGATTACTTCCGGTTTTCTGCGGATAACCGGATGCTGTTTGGCGGCCGTGTCAGCTACAGCACCATGACGCCGCCCAACCTCAAGGATGACATGCGCAAGCGGATGCAGCTGGTCTTCCCCCAGCTGGCCGAGACCAAGGTGGAATATGCCTGGGGGGGCTTTGTGGATATCACCATGAACCGCGCGCCGGATTTCGGTCGGGTTGCGCCGAATGTCTACTATCTACAGGGCTTCTCCGGTCACGGCGTGGCGCTCACCGGCATGGCGGGCAAGATGGTCGCTGAGGCCATCAGCGGGCAGGCGGAACGGCTTGATCTTATGGCCCGTATCCCGCATCACGATTTCTTTGGGGGCAAGCTGTTGCGTACGCCCGCTCTGGTTCTGGGCATGGCGTGGTACCGGCTGCGCGACGCGCTGGGCTAGACGCACCCTCTGTGGTCCCGCGCCTAGTGGCTCAGGGCCGCCTGAATCACATCGGCGAGGATGCGTCCATAGGGCGTGATGCGCTCCGTCGCGGCATAGGCATAGCCAACAATCAGCCCCTTTTCGCGTTTTTCGCCCGCGCCGTAATAGGACAGAGGATAGACGCGCAAGCCCTGTTCCGCCGCCAGTTCAGCCACGCGCACATCGTCGCAATGTGGCGGCAGTTCCACCACCAGATGCAGGCCGGAACCGGCAGGCGGCAGGCGCGCACCGACGCTGGTGACGGGCGCCAGCGCTTTTTGCAGTAATTGGCGGCGTTCCTTGTAGATTTGCCGCAATCGGCGGATATGCGTGGAAAAATGGCCTTCTTCGATGAATTCGGCGAGGGCCGCCTGAATGACAACCTGCCCGGGGCGCTGCAGTTCGTACAGACCGCGCTTGAAGCTTTCCGCCAGATCGGGGGGTACCACGATGTAGCCCAGTTTGATGCCGGGGTACATCACCTTGGAAAACGTGCCCATATAGAGCACGCAACCGTTCTGATCCATGCCTTGCAGGGAGGACAGCGGCCGCCCCTCGAAGCGGAATTCGCTGTCGTAATCGTCTTCCAGAATCCAGGCCCCGCGGCTTGCCGCGTAATCCAGAAGCAGTCGCCGGCGCCCATAACTCATCACAACACCTTTGGGATATTGATGGGACGGCGTGGTGTAGATCAGACGTGGAGGGCTGCGAAAATCGGCATTGCTCGGGGCCATCCCCTCGTCGTCCACCGGGACGGGGTGAAGCGCCAGCCCATTTACCTCCAGCACGCGACGTGCGCCCCAATAGCAGGGGTTTTCCACCCAGGCGCGGTCCCCATAGTCGGTCAGCATGCGCGCGCACAGGTCGATCGACTGCTGGGTGCCCGAAGTAATCAGAATCTGCTCCACGGTCAGGTTGACCGTTCGTGACATGCGGAGGTAATTGGCGATGGCGCGTCGCAGCGGCAAATGGCCTCCGGCGTGTCCGTAATCGAGGTAGGCAGGCTGCGGATCTCGCCACTGGCGGTTCAACAGGCGCCGCCAGAGCTGGGTTGGAAAGGCGGAAAAGTCGTCTACGCCGGGGGTAAATGGTTGCACTTCATAGCTGGGCTGGTCCGGCGGACCGGCAGCCAGCGCGCCTCGCTTGGAGAGGCCAATGGCTCTTTTGGTCGCATCCTGCCCGGGCGTTTTATGGCGTTCATCGGAGGCCATGAAGCTTTCCGGCAAGGATTCCGCGACACGGGTGCCACTGCCGACTTGCGAAACGACATAGCCCTCTTCGTGCAGTTGCTCAAACGCTGCCAACAGGGTGTTGCGCGATAAATCAAGGGCTTCGGCAAGGCTTCGGGTTGACGGCAATCGAGTGCCCGGCGTGAGGTGCTGATCCGCGATGGCGCGGCGGATCGATTCATACACTCTGCGATGCACCGGCATGCGCGGGGGGAAGCGCCCTTGTTTGAGTTCGGTCAGCAGCCAATCCGAGATGGTCAGGGACTCCACGGTGTTTTCTCCTCTTGCAAAGTGGTTCCACGCAGATCGCGCAAATGGCTCTTGTTGGATTGCCAATTTGAGGTAAGAATAAACCCATTGCAGCTAAAGTTGCAAAAAAAGTTTCGCAAAAACAGAAAGTTATTTGTTTCTGATTTGATTGTATTTTGATGCTTGGATGATAAATTGGTTTGCGTAGGGAGCCATTGGTGCGCAAACCGTCATAGGATCGTCAAAACGTAGGTATCCGACAAATGATTCATAACCGCAGGCCCGTCGTGTTGCTGGCCGCTGATTTCAGGCAAATTGATACCCAGCCCTTTCATGTGGCCGGTCACAAGTACGTTGCCGCCGTGGCGCAGGCTGCGCAAGCCGTGCCCCTGATTATTCCTGCCCTGGGTACGGACAGCGAGCTGGCGGTCTTGTTGGAATTGGCCGACGGCATCATGCTGCCCGGTGCCATATCCAATGTGCATCCTTCCCATTTCGATCAAACCGTTCTGAATCCTGCCCTGCCGCTCGACGTCGCACGAGACGGCGTGACGCTGCGTTTGATTCATGCGGCGGTGGCGGCAGGTGTTCCCTTGCTGGGGATATGTCGCGGGTTTCAGGAAATCAATGTGGCGTTTGGCGGCAGCTTGCACCAGGCCGTCCATGACACGGAAGGCCTGGCCGATCACCGGGAAGTCGATAGCCCTTTGCCAGAAGAGCAGTATGCCCAGACACATCCTGTGACGACGGTGGCGGGTGGGCAATTGGCTGAGATCACGGGCTGCGCAGAGTTTATGGTCAATTCGCTGCATGGGCAGGGCATTGACCGTCTGGGTGCCGGTTTGGTGGCCGAAGCCTATGCCCCGGACGGGCTGGTCGAGGCGGTGCGTGTTGCCGACGCGAAAACCTTTGCCCTTGCCGTGCAGTGGCACCCCGAATGGAATGTGTTGAATACGCCGTCTTATCTGGCCATATTTAGTGCGTTTGGCGACGCGTGTCGTGTACGCGCTTTGCAGCGTCATTCTAAAACTAACAAATAAATAGAACCATTGGAGTATTCCCATGCTTGATCGTAAGGATTTTTCCCACCGAGACATGGATAAGTGGCTGGCCGACCATCACGTCACGGAAATCGAATGTCTGGTTCCTGACCTGACGGGTGTCGCGCGCGGCAAGATTCTGCCGCGTGAAAAGTTTACGGCTGAACGCGCCATGCGTTTGCCTGAAGCCGTGTTGGGCGTCACGGTAACGGGTGAGTCGCCGCAAGCCCACGGCGGCTATGACAATGTGTTCGGCTTCACCGACAAGGATATGGTGCTCGTCCCAGATCCGGGTACGGTTCGGTTGGTGCCCTGGGCTGTTGATCCGACGGCTCAGGTGATCATGGATTGTCTGTTCCACGATGGTTCCCCCGTCGACTTCGCACCACGCAACGTCTTGCGCAAGGTGACCGATCTTTACAAGAAGATGGGCTGGACGCCGATTGTGGCGCCCGAGCTGGAGTTTTATCTACTGGCTCGTAACGTTGACCCCAATCAGCCGCTGGTGCCGCCCATTGGCCGCAGCGGGCGCGCTGAAACCAGCCGGCAGTTATATAGCATTGATGCGGTGAACGAATTCGATCCGCTGTTTGAGGATATCTACGAATACTGCGACATCATGGGGTTGGAGCTCGATACGCTGATTCACGAATTCGGTGCCGGGCAGATGGAAATCAACTTCCTGCACGACGAGCCCATGATTTTGGCCGACAAGGTGTTTTTCTTTAAGCGTACGTTGCGAGAAGCGGCATTGCGCCACAACATGTATGCGACGTTCATGGCCAAGCCCATGGCTAACGAACCCGGTTCGGCCATGCACATCCATCAGAGCGTCATTGATACCAAGACGGGGCTGAATATTTTCAGTAATCCGGATGGGTCCGAGTCCCCTTTGTTTCAACACTATATTGCCGGTTTGCAGAAATATCTGCCCTCGGCCATGGCCTTGCTAGCCCCGTACGTGAATTCCTACCGCCGCGTCGTTCGTGGTGGCGCGGCCCCCATCAATATTGAATGGGGTTATGACAACCGCACGGTCGGTATTCGTGTGCCCATTTCAGATCCGGAAGCGCGTCGCGTCGAAAATCGCGTGGTGGGCGCCGATGCCAATCCGTATTTGGCGATGGCGGTCACGCTCGCCTGTGGTTATCTCGGGATTGTCGAAAAGTTGCAGCCGAGCCCCGTCATGACGGGCAGTGCCTATGACTCCAATTATCAGTTGCCCCGTGGGCTATCCGAAGCCCTGCGCATGCTGGATGCCTCCAAGCCATTGCGCGAAGTGCTGGGTGATCGCTTCATCGACGTTTATGTCGCGGTTAAGGAAACCGAGCATGAGGAATTCATGCGGGTGATCAGTCCCTGGGAGCGCGAGCATCTGTTGATGCACGTTTGACGGGAATGCAATGAAACAGGCTATGAACGAGGAGAACACCATGCCGCTAACGACCCACGAAGTGCAGACGCTGGATTCGGCACATTACATGCATCCTTTTACGGACCACAAGTCGCTGGCGAGTAAGGGCGCGCGGGTCATGACCCGTGGCGAAGGGGTGTATGTATGGGATTCGGAAGGCAACAAGATTTTCGACGGCATGTCCGGCTTGTGGTGTGTCAACGTCGGCTATGGGCAACAGGAACTGGTTGATGCGGCGGCGCACCAGATGCAAGTTCTGCCGTACTACAACAGCTTTTTCCAGACGACCAATGAGCCGGCCGCAAAACTGGCCAAGCGAATTGTCGGTCTAGCCGGAGACCGCTTTTCCCATGTGTTTTTCAGCTCCTCCGGCTCGGAATCCAATGACACCAATGTGCGCATGGTGCGCCATTATTGGGCAACGCTTGGTCAACCAGAGCGCAACGTCATCATCAGTCGGAAGAATGCCTATCACGGCTCGACCATCTGCGGCGTCTCGCTTGGCGGCATGGCTGGCATGCACGCACAGGGTGGTTTGCCGGTGCCGGGTATCGTGCATATCGAACAGCCATACCACTTTGGACTGGCGCCGGATCAGGACAGGGACGCGTTTGGCATCGAAGCGGCCGGTTGGCTGGAAGAGAAGATTCTGGAAGTCGGCCCCGAAAAAGTCGCCGCCTTCATTGGCGAGCCGGTGCAGGGTGCGGGTGGCGTCATCATCCCGCCGAAAACCTACTGGCCAGAAATCCAGCGTATCTGCGACAAGTACGGGATTCTGCTGATCTGCGATGAAGTCATCTGCGGTTTCGGGCGTCTGGGTGCCTGGTTCAGTTCTGAAATGATGGGGGCGAAACCCGACCTGATCACTTTTGCCAAGGGCGTTACTTCGGGTTATATACCGCTGGGCGGCGTCGTGGTTGGCAAGCGTGTGGCGGACGTGCTGATCGAGCAAGGCGGCGAGTTCAACCATGGCTATACCTACTCCGGTCATCCGGTGGCATGCGCCGTGGCGTTGGCGAATCTGGATGTGATTGAACGCGAAGGTCTGGTTGATCGCGTGCGACAGGAAACCGGGCCTTATCTGGCAGAACATTTTGCCGCACTGTCCGACCACCCGCTGGTTGCGGGTGCCGAAACGTTCGGCATGGTGGGTGGGTTGGTGCTGATGAAAGACAAGGCCCGTCATCTGGCCTTCGATCCATCGCTGGATGTCGGCATGATCTGTCGCGATCACTGTTTCGCCAATGGATTGGTCATGCGTGCGGTGGGTGACCGGATGATCGTCGCCCCACCGTTGGTGTGCACGAAAACGGACATCGATGAAATGATGAAACGGGTACGCATTTGTCTTGATGCCACCCTGAAGGACATACAGTCGCGAGGCTGGATGGATGCAGCGCACCCGGCGGGGTGACTGTATGAGCGTTAAACGCGTGTAAGCGGTTCGCAGCAGTTGTGTCGGAAACGGCCAGCGAATGTGACCCATGGTTGTGTGTTTGTGTGTTGGATGTATTTTTCGAACTTGTCTAAGAGTCTTTAAGGAGAACTTCGTATGAAATCACTGTTCAAGAAACAATTGCTCGGCGGTATGGTTGCCGCCGTGTTAACTGCGGGACTGGCGCCTGTCGCCGGTGCGGCCGAGGAAAAGGTCCTCAACATTTACAACTGGTCGGATTACATCGCCCCGGACACCATTTCCAACTTTGAAAAGGAAACCGGGATCAAGGTCCATTACGACAACTATGACAGCAACGAAACGCTCCACGCGAAACTGGTCGCCGGTCATACCGGTTATGACATCGTTGTCCCGTCCGCCAACTGGGCCGAGCTGCAGATCAAGGGTGGTCTGTTCCAGAAGCTCGACAAGAGCAAGCTGCCGAACTGGAAACACCTCGACCCGAATATTCTCAAGAAACTGGCCGTGGTCGATCCGGGCAACCAGCACCTCGTCAACTGGTTGTGGGGCTACACCACCGTTGGTATCAATGTCGACAAGGTGAAGAAGGCGCTGGGCGACACGCCCATGCCCAAGAGCGCATGGGATCTGATCTTCGATCCGAAGTACGCGAGCAAGCTGCAGTCCTGCGGTATCTCTGTCCTGGATTCGGCCTATGAAGTCCTGCCTGCGGCCCTGCATTCGATGAATCTGCCGCCGTTCACCAATAAGGCCGCGGACTACCAAGCCGCATTCAACAAAATCCAGAAGATTCGTCCGTACATCAAGGAGTTCTCATCCTCCAGCTACATCGACGATCTGGCGAATGGTTCCCTCTGTGTGTCCCTCGGCTGGTCCGGCGACATGAGCCAGTCCGCTCAGCGCGCGGTCGACAGCAAGAACGGTCAGGTTATCAAGGTCCTGATCCCGGAAAATGGCGGCCTGGCCTTCTTTGACAGCATGGCCATTCCGGCCGACGCGCCGCACCCTGAGAATGCGCTCAAGTGGATGAACTACATCCTGCAGCCAAAGGTGGACGCGGCTCTGACCAACGCGGTTCTGTACGCCAACCCCAACAAGGATTCGCTGCCGTTCGTTACACCCAGCGTTGCGAACAACAAGTCGGTGTTCCTGTCTGATGCCGACATGAAAAAACTGGTGACGCCCAAGGCGGTCAACAGCGACACACGTCGTCTGATGACTCGTCTCTACACCAAGTTCAAGACAGGCTCTTAATGTCCATTCGCTCCGTGCGCGATCTGCGTGCGGAGCGCCTCTCGACCCAACCGGCAAGCGAAACTGGCTGGTTGGGTCGAGAAGTTGAACCCCCCATGAGGAGATTGGTATGGCGCCGGTAATAGCCAATACGGACCCCGATGTTTTATTGAGAATCGAAGGCGTCAGCAAGATTTTCGACGGTGTTGTTAAAGCGGTCGACAATGTGTCGTTGTCTGTATCCAAGGGTGAGATTTTTGCGCTCGTCGGCAGCTCGGGGTGCGGCAAGTCGACCCTGCTGCGCATGCTGGCGGGCTTTGAAACCCCAACCAGTGGCCGGATTTATCTGTCTGGCCAGGATATTACCGACCTGACGCCCTATCAGCGCCCGGTCAACATGATGTTTCAGTCCTATGCGCTCTTCCCGCATCTGAGTGTTTGGGAAAATGTGGCGTTTGGCTTGCGGCGTGATGGTTTGAGAAAGGCCGAACTGGCGGAGCGCGTCGATGCGATGCTCAGCCTGGTGCAGTTGTCCAAATACGGCAAACGCAAACCCCATCAATTGTCTGGTGGCCAGCAGCAGCGGGTGGCATTGGCACGCAGTCTTGCCAAGCGACCCACGCTCCTTCTGCTTGATGAGCCGCTGGGGGCGCTGGATAAGAAGTTGCGCGAATCCACCCAGTTCGAATTGGTCAACATCATCGAGCAGGTCGGCGTGACCTGCGTTCTGGTGACCCATGATCAGGAAGAAGCAATGACGATGGCCTCGCACATCGCGGTCATGGACGAGGGCTATTTCCTGCAGGTGGGCACGCCGGATGAAGTCTACGAAGTACCGAACAGTCGGTTAGTCGCGAGTTTTATCGGCAATGTGAATATCTTCGAAGGCAAGGTCGACGAAGACGAACCCGATCACATTACCGTGCGCTGTCCCGAGTGTACGCACTATGTTGGCCATGGCATTTCCGGTGTGCCCGGTATGAACGTCGGTGTGGCACTGCGACCGGAAAAAATTCAGCTATCGGCACAGAAACCGAACAAGGCTCATAACTGGTGTGAGGGCGAGGTCGTTGAAATTGCTTATTTCGGCGCACATACAACCTATCACATCAAGCTGGATACGGGCATGAACCTCAAGGTTCAGCAGGCCAACCTGACGCGGAAAACCGCTGATGATTTGACCTGGGGTGACCGTGTTTTTGCGCACTGGACCCGGGATGCCATGGTCGTTCTGACGGAATGAGGGCGCAAATATCATGATGTTTAAATCCATACTGCCCCGAATCCACGGACTGTTCACCGTTCGGAATCTGGTGATCGCCGTTCCGATGGTCTGGCTGTTTGCCTTGGCGGCCGCGCCTTTGCTGCTCGTCCTGGACATCAGTCTGGCGCATATGAACATCACCTCGGTGTCCAGCTTATGGCATTGGGCCGATGACGAACTGACCCTGAAATTCAACTTTGGAAATTATCTGTATCTGGGCGACGACTCGCTCTATTTCAAAACCTATCTCTCCTCGTTGAAGTTTGCCGCGGTGACGACCCTCTACTGTCTGGTACTGGGTTATCCGTTTGCTTATTTTATTGCCCGGGCGCCGGCGCACCTGCGTTCGGTGATGCTGATGCTGGTCATGCTGCCGTTCTGGACCTCGTTCCTGCTGCGCATCTATGCGTGGAAAGCCCTGCTTGCAGACAACGGCGTTGTAAACCAGGGGCTGGCCGAGCTGGGGTTGGTTACATCCCCCTTGCACATGATGCATACCTCGTTTTCCCTGACCATCGGCATGGTGTATGCCTATTTGCCGTTCATGGTTCTGCCGCTCTACGCGACACTTGTGAAACTGGACGGACGTATGCTCGAGGCGGCGGCGGATCTCGGCGCCAGTCCGTTCAAGACCTTCTGGCTGGTGACGGTGCCGCTGACCAAGCGCGGGATTATTGCCGGCTCCTTGTTGGTTTTTATCCCCGCATTTGGTGAGTATGTGATTCCCGAATTATTGGGTGGCCCAAGAACGCTCATGATCGCGCGCGTCTTGTGGGATGAGTTCTTCAGCAACAACGATTGGCCCATGGCGTCTGCCGTCACCATCGTGATGATTCTGCTCATTCTCGTGCCGATGGCCTTGTTCAATCGCTATAACGACGAAACCAAGCTTGGAGACAAGTCATGAAAAACCTTTTTGGTCGATCTTGGCTGATTGCTGTATTTATCTTTCTGTACATTCCCATCGTCACCCTGGTTGTGTACTCGTTCAATGACTCGCGACTGAGCACGGTCTGGACGGGATTCACCTTCAAATGGTACGTGGATGCAGCCCATGATCAGGAGTTGATCGACGGGTTGATCATTTCGCTCAAGCTGGCCTTCATGAGCGGTACCCTGTCGGTGATTTTCGGCACGTTTACGGCTTTTGTGCTCGTGCGTTATGGTCGGTTCAAGGGGCGGGGCATGCTGGCCTCCATGGCGAACGCACCCCTCGTCATGCCCGATGTCATCGTGGGCATCTCGTTGCTGCTGATGCTGGTGGCCATGCAAAAGTGGTTGGGTTTTCCCGAGCGTGGCATCGGGACGATTCTGTTGGGACATGCGTTGATCGGCACCTCATTCGCCACGGTGGTCATCATTTCCCGACTGCGCGAAATCGATCATCATCTCGAAGAAGCCGCCATGGATCTCGGCTGCAAACCGTTTCAAGTGTTTGCGCTGGTCACCTTGCCCCTGATCGCGTCCGCACTGGTGTCGGCATTTCTACTCACCTTCACGCTGTCATTCGACGATGTGGTGATTGCGGCATTCCTGTCCGGCCCCGGGTCAACCACCTTGCCGCTGGTAATCTTCTCCCGGGCGCGCTTGGGGCTGGACCCCTCAATCAATGCCGTTGCCACGGTCATCATCGTCGTCGTCAGTGTCGGGGTGATCGCCTCCAGCCTTTATCAACTGCGGGCAGGGCGACGACGCCAGCGTGAAGTTGCCGAAGCGTATGCACAGGTCAAAAATTAATATAATCATTGCCTTGGCCTGAGTCGGCAGGCCCGCCTACATTCAGGTGGGGCTAGGGGACGGATGCAGGCCCGCCACCGATTGTCACACTCTTTTTGCAGCAACCCTACAGTTGAGCCGGGCGGCTCGTCTGTACATCAAATTTTGGAGCATTTATGTCGATCCAATTGAATTATCCGGCACTTCTCAAACAGGGTGTCGCCTGGCTGGGCGGGCACTGGGTCGGTGCTGATTCCGGCGCCACCATGACGGTGACAAACCCGGCCACCGGAACCGCGATCGCCGAAGTGCCGCTGATGGGCCGTGCCGAAACGGAACGAGCCATTGCCGCCGCGGCCATTGCGCAAAAGCAGTGGCGCGCGCTGACGGCCAAGGAGCGATCCGCGCGTTTGAAGATCTGGTTTGCCTTGATCATGCAGCATCAGGAAGATCTGGCGCGGATCCTCACGGCCGAACAGGGCAAGCCATTGGCCGAAGCGCGTGGTGAAATCGCCTATGGCGCGAGCTTCATCGAATGGTTCTCCGAAGAGGCCAAGCGCGTGTACGGCGAGGTGATCCCGGCACCGCAGGGCGATCGCCGACTGCTGGTTCTGAAGCAGCCGATCGGTGTGACTGCGGCGATTACACCGTGGAATTTCCCAACGGCGATGATCACCCGCAAGGCGGCACCGGCGCTGGCAGCCGGGTGTTCGATGATCGTCAAACCCGCCGAGCAGACGCCCTTGTCGGCATTTGCACTCGCCGTGCTGGCCGAAGAGGCCGGTATTCCGGGGGGCGTGTTTCAGGTGATCACCGGCGATCCGGTCCAGATCGGGGGTGCCATCTGCGACAGCCCGGTCGTGACCAAGCTGTCCTTTACCGGTTCGACCGAAGTAGGTCGTATCCTGATGCGCCAGAGCGCCGATACCATCAAGAAACTATCGCTGGAACTGGGCGGTAACGCACCCTTTATCGTGTTCGACGATGCGGATCTGGATGCCGCCGTGGACGGCGCCATTGCCAGCAAATACCGTAATGCCGGCCAAACCTGCGTCTGTGCCAACCGGTTGTTTGTTCAGGATGGCGTATTTGACGCATTCGCCCAGAAACTGGCCGATCGCGTGGCCGAGCTGCGGGTGGGCGATGGTTTCACGGACGGCATCACGCAAGGCCCTTTGATTGACGCGGCCGCGCTGGCCAAGGTGGAAAGCCATGTCAGCGATGCGCTCGCCAAGGGCGCTCGCCTGGTTTCGGGCGGCAAACGCCATGCACTGGGCGGCACATTCTATGAGCCGACCGTACTGGCAGATGTGAGCCCGGATGCCATGGTATTCAGCGAGGAAACCTTCGGCCCGGTCGCCCCATTGTTCCGCTTCAAGACCGATGACGAAGTAATCGAGCTGGCCAATCGCACCGAATTCGGTCTGGCGTCGTACTTCTTCAGCCGTGACATCGGCCGCATCTGGCGGGTCGCGGAAGCGCTGGAGTACGGCATGGTCGGTGTGAACACCGGGGTATTTTCCAACGAAGTGGCGCCATTCGGCGGGGTCAAGCAATCGGGCCTGGGGCGCGAAGGCTCGCACCACGGCATCGACGAATATCTGGAAATGAAATACGTCGCCATGGCCGGGTTGTAAGTCCGGTCGGTGAAATCATGGCCAGGCGTTATCGCCCGTCCGCATAAAAATAGTGAGGAAGAGATTATGACTACGATCGACTGGCATGCCCGCGCGGCTGCATTAACGATTGACGGACGGGCACTGATCAACGGTGTGCGCGTGGACGCGGCGGACAACGACACGTTTGCGTGCCTGTCGCCGATCGATGGCCGCACGTTGGCCAGCGTCGCCCGGTGCAAGGCGGCGGATGTGGACCGTGCCGTGACGGCGGCGCGGGCGGCGTTTGCGGATCGGCGTTGGGCAGGCATGTCCCCCGGCGATCGCAAACGGACGCTGATCCGCTTTGCTGATCTGGTCATGGCCAACCGGGAAGAGCTGGCATTGCTGGAAACCCTGGATATGGGCAAACCGATTTCGGCCAGTATGGCGACCGATGTGCCGGCGACGGCGAATACTCTGCGTTGGTACGGTGAAGCGATCGATAAGGTATACGACGAAATTGCACCGACCAACGATAGTACGCTGGCGCTGATCACCCGTGAGCCCATGGGTGTCGTGGCCGCCATCGTACCCTGGAATTATCCGTTGCTGATGGCCTCGTGGAAGATTGCACCGGCCTTGGTCGCGGGGAACAGTGTGATCCTCAAGCCATCGGAAAAATCTCCGCTGACCGCCTTGCGTCTGGGCGATTTGGCGCTGGAAGCAGGTATTCCGGCCGGTGTGTTCAATGTCGTGCCGGGGTTCGGTCCGGAGGCAGGTTCGCCGTTGGCGCTGCACATGGATGTGGACTGCATCGCCTTTACCGGCTCGACCGCCGTGGGCAAGAAAATCCAAGTCATGGCGGGTGAGAGCAATCTCAAGCGCGCCTGGTGCGAGCTGGGCGGCAAGTCGCCCAACATCGTCTTTGCCGATTGCCCGGATCTGGATCGTGCGGTCGCGGCAGCAGCGGGTTCCATCTTCTACAACCAGGGCGAGAGCTGCAACGCACCGTCGCGGCTGCTGGTCGAACGCGCCATTCGTGACGAATTCGTCGAAAAGCTGAAGCAGTACTCGCCCAAGCACATGCCGGGCGATCCGCTTGATCCGGCAACGACGATGGGTGCGCTGGTCGATCAGGGGCAGATGGACAACGTGCTCAAATACATCGAGGCTGGCAAAAGCCAGGGGGCCACGCTGTGTTGCGGCGGTGAACGTGTGCGCACGGAAACCGGCGGTTACTACGTGTCGCCGACCATCTTCGATGGCGTGACCAACGAGATGATCATTGCCAGCGAGGAAATCTTCGGCCCCGTGTTGTCGATCATCACCTTCGATTCGCAGGAAGAAGCCATTCAGATCGCCAACGACACCAGCTACGGTCTGGCCGCCGCCGTGTGGACCCGCGATATTTCACGGGCGCATCTGGTTTCCCGTGCGCTGCGCGCCGGTACCGTGCACGTCAATTGCTATGACGAAGACGATATCACCGTACCGTTCGGCGGCTACAAGCAGTCCGGCAATGGACGCGACAAATCGCTGCATGCGCTGGAAAAATATACAGAACTCAAAACCACATGGATCAGCCTCACCTGATTCGGTGGGCAAGGAAAAGCGACATGACTGCCAAACCCATGACTAAAGAACCATTGGATCAAATCAACAACGCCGCCCTGCATGAGCGTCGGCTTGCCGCCACCCCACGTGGGGTCGGCGTCATGGCGGGGTTCTACGTCGATCGCGCCCTGAATGCCGAGGTCTGGGATATCGAGGGCAATCGCTATATCGATTTCGCCGGCGGTATTGCCGTGCTGAATACTGGCCATCGTCACCCTGCCCTCGTGGCCGCGATCGAGGCGCAGCTCAAGCGTTTCACGCATACCTGCTATCAGGTGTTGCCTTATGAGGGGTATGTCACGCTGGCCGAGCGCATCAATGCGCTGACGCCGGGCAGCAATGCGAAGAAGACAGCCTTCTTTTCCAGTGGGGCGGAAGCCGTTGAGAACGCGGTCAAGATCGCCCGCTCCAGCACGAGGCGTGCGGGCATCATTGCGTTTTCGGGCGGTTTTCATGGTCGAACCATGATGGGCTGCGCGCTGACCGGCAAGGTGGTGCCCTACAAGGTGGGCTTCGGGCCGTTTCCTTCGGAGGTCTATCACCTGCCGTTCCCGATGGACGTGCATGGCGTCACCGTCGAGGACGCACTGGATGCGCTGCAGACCTTGTTCAAGGCCGATATCGAGCCGAATCGGGTGGCGGCCATCATCATCGAACCGGTACAGGGTGAAGGCGGTTTCTATATCGCGCCGCCGGAACTCATGCGCGGTTTGCGCAGGGTTTGTGACGAGCACGGCATCCTGCTGATTTTCGACGAGGTGCAGACCGGCTTCGGGCGGACCGGCAAGCTGTTCGCCGCCGAGCATTACGATGTGCTGCCGGACATCATGACCATGGCCAAGAGCATGGCGGGCGGCATGACCCTGTCCGCCGTCTGCGGCAGGGCCGACGTGATGGATGCGCCGGCACCGGGCGGCCTGGGGGGTACCTATGCCGGCAATCCGTTGGCTATTGCGGCCTCGCATGCGGTGATCGATGTGATCGAGCAGGAAAAACTGGTCGAGCGATCCAACTGGCTGGGCGAAAAGCTGATGGCGCGCCTAACCGCAGCGCAGCATTGTGTGCCTGCCTTGAAAGAGGTGCGCGGATTGGGCTCGATGGTGGCGGCCGAATTTTTCGATCCGGCCACCGGCGCGCCGTCTCCCGACGCCGTCAAACGTGTGCAGCAGGCTGCCCTGGAAGAAGGGCTGATTCTGCTGACCTGCGGCGTCTATGCCAACGTGATGCGCTTCCTCTACCCGTTGACGACTGAAGATGCGGTATTCGATGAGGCCCTGGACATTCTCGACCGCGCATTGGCCAAGGCATGAGTATGCGTAACCCAGAACAAAACGTGGCCGAGATTGCCGCTGCCAAACAACGCCTGGCTGACGCGGGTGTGCATACGGTCATCGCCCAGTTCGTGGATATTCACGGTGCGGCCAAGGGGACCTATATTCCGCTCGCCCATCTGGAGGATATCTTGATGCCGGGGGCAGGATTCGGATCGCCCTCCATTAACGGCACGGGCCTGCCGCGTCATGGACCCCGTGCCGAATTTTATGGTCGCGGTGATCTGGCGACGTTGCAGGCGCTGCCGTGGATGCCGGGCTATGCCCGCATCATCTGTGATGGGGTCGTACTTGATGAGCCCTACGAACGCTGTGTTCGTACTTTGCTCCGTCGCCAGATGGCGCGTTTGGCGGAACGCGGCTGGACCCTGAACGTGGGTATCGAACCGGAGTTTTGCCTCTTCCATCAGGACGGGGCGGGCAGACCGGTTCCGGCCGATGCTGCCGACGTGCTGGACAAACCCTCCTACGACCTCAAGGCCATGGCGCGGGTTCGCGATGTGTTGCGGCGTATGGAGCAGGGCCTTGGTGCCTGTGGCTTCGATGTGTTTCAGATCGACCACGAGGACGCCAGTGGCCAATACGAACTCAACTACCACTACAGCGATGCACTGACGGCAGCTGATCGGTTCATCCTGTTCAAGATGGCGGCCCATCACATCGCCGAGGAAGCCGGACTGGTATTTTCCCTGATGCCAAAACCCTTCGCCGACCGGCCCGGCAACGGTTTGCACCTGCACTTGTCGCTGCGGGATGGCGACGGTCGGGCGGTGATGGCCGAACCGACGGATTCGCATGGCCTGTCCGAAACGGGGCGGCAATGCGTGGCCGGTCTGCTCGCACACAGTCCGGCACTGACGGCCTTACACGCGCCCACCGTGAACTCCTACAAGCGGCTGGTGGTAGGCCGTTCGCTGTCCGGCACGAGCTGGGCGCCGGCGCACATCGCCTGGGGCGACAACAATCGCACCACGGTGGTGCGAACCACCAGCGGGCGGATCGAGTACCGTCTCACCGATGGCAGCTGCAACATCTATCTGGCGCTTGCTTCCGCCATCGCAGCCATGCTGGATGGTGTGGCGCGCGGCATGCGCCCACCCGCCCCGATCGATGAGGATCTATACGAATGGACCGACCGCCATTTCGCCGAACGCGGCGTGGCGACCTTGCCGCAGACGCTAGGGCTGGCGTTGGATGCGCTGGCGGCGGACAAGACGCTGACGGATGCAGTGGGGGATGACCTGATGACCGGCTTTCTCGACACCATGCGTGCCGAGTGGATCGACTACTGCCG
>DATKTJ010000027.1:0-6532 GCA_035531235.1 Halothiobacillus sp.
AAACCTCGGGGCAAATCGTTTGGCTGATTGTGTCTTGTGGTCGCTGCGCGACATGATTCGGCCGGGGTATGATTGATTCTGTTCCATTGTGCAGTCTGAACCGACGATCATCCCGAGAGCCCCATGACTGAAAACCGCCCGCAAGGACTGAGTGCGGCCACGGCCGCCGACCGATTGGCTACCGAAGGCCCGAACGAGATGGGGCACAATCGTCCCCGGACAGTCTGGGCTATTGCCGGGGAGGTTGTGCGCGAGCCCATGTTCCTGCTGTTACTGGGCGCGGGCGCCATCTACCTCTTGATGGGCGATGTCCACGAGGCGCTGATTCTTTTGGGCTTCGTGTTCATCATCATGGGCGTGACCATTCTGCAGGAGCGACGGACCGAGCATGCGCTGGATATGCTGCGCACTCTGTCCAGCCCGCGTGCGCTGGCGATCCGGGATGGGCTGCCGGTGCGCATCGCGGGGGTCGAGGTCGTGCGGGAAGACGTGCTGATCCTGAGCGAAGGCGACCGCGTGCCGGCCGATGGTGTCGTGCTGGAAGCCCATGAGCTGGCCACCGATGAATCCATGCTGACCGGCGAATCCGAACCGGTGGCGAAGTTCGCGGATCGGGATGCGGATCAAACCCACACACGCACGCCGGATCAGGTCTTCGCCGGCACCATGATCGTCCGCGGGCAGGGGCTGATGCGGGTGACCACCATCGGTGAGAAAACCGAGCTGGGCAGGATCGGGAAATCCCTGCAGACCATTGCCATCGAAACCTCCCCCCTGCGTGCCGAAATCGGCCGCCTCACCCAGCGGATCGCGATGATTGGGGCGGGCCTGAGCCTGTTTCTTGCCGCCTTGTTCTGGTGGCTGCGCGGCGACGGTCTACACGGCTTGCTGGCGGGGATTACCCTGGCCATGGGGATTCTGCCGCAGGAATTTCCCGTCATCATGATCGTGTTTTTCGCCCTCGGCGCGCGCCGGATCGCGGCGCATCAAGTGCTGACGCGGCGGCTCAATGCCATTGAAACCCTCGGCGAAACCACGGTGCTGTGTGTCGACAAGACCGGTACCCTCACCCGGAACCGGATGTCTCTGGCGGCGCTCAGCGTTGAGGGGCAGTTGCTGGCCGCTGACGATCTGGCCGCGCGTGAATTGCCGGAGCATTATCACGAGCTGATGGAATATGCGGTGCTGGCCAGCGAGATCGAACCCAGCGATCCGATGGAGCAGGCCTTTCATCAGTTCGCGCAGGATTATCTGGCCGATACCGAACACCTGCATCCGGACTGGGACTTGACCCGGGAATACGAGCTATCTCCGGCGCTGCCGGCCATGTCCCATTTGTGGCGCGATGGGTCGGACCGACACGATGTGGTCGCAGCCAAGGGCGCGCCTGAGGCGATCGCCGATTTGTGCCATCTGTCGCCAGATGCCCATCAGGCGATGCGCCGTTCGGCGGACGCGATGGCGGCGCGGGGATGGCGGGTGTTGGGCGTTGCCAAGGCAAAGCACCCGAGCGGGGTGGCGTTTCCGGCGCTGCAGCATGATTTTCCGTTCGAGCTGATCGGGTTGGTCGGGCTGGCGGACCCTTTGCGACCCGAGGTGCCTGCGGCCATTGATGAGTGTCATCGTGCGGGGATTCGGGTGGTGATGATCACCGGCGATCATCCGGGCACGGCCCGGGCCATTGCTGACCAGGCAGGCATCGACAGCCGGATGGTGATCACCGGGGATGAAATCGCGGCCATGGATGCGCCAACGCTGGCAAGCCGGGTCGCCGAAACGGACGTGTTCGCGCGCGTTTCGCCGACGCAGAAGCTGGCGATCGTGACGGCACTGAAGAACAACCAGGAAGTGGTTGCCATGACGGGCGATGGCGTGAACGACGCCCCGGCGCTGAAGGCCGCGCATATCGGCATCGCCATGGGGCGCCGCGGGACGGATGTCGCGCGGGAGGCGGCCGCGCTGGTGCTCCTCGAAGATGACTTCACGGCCATCGTCGCCGCCATCCGGCTCGGTCGCCGTATCTTCGCCAATCTGCGTCAGGCGCTGGTTTATACCGTGGCTGTGCACATTCCGATTATCGGTCTGTCGATCGTTCCGGTCCTGTTCGGCTGGCCCATGATCCTGATGCCGATCCATATCGCGTTTCTGGAGCTCGTCATCGACCCGGCCTGCTCGATCGTTTTCGAGGCGGAGAAAGGCAGCCCGCGATTGATGGAACAACCACCAAGACCGTCGTCGGAACCGCTGATTTCCGGGCGGCATCTGTTGCTGAGCGTTGTGCAGGGCAGTGTGACAACCGCGGCGGCATTGGCTTTCTACAGCTGGGTGTTATCGACCGGTATGGCGACAGATATGGCGCGTGCATTGGCTTTTATCGTGCTGGTCGTGGCGAATGCCGCCCTGATCTTTTCGGCCCGATCGGCCCGTCCGACGGGACGAATACTGTTTGCCGGTCTGTCACCCATCGGCCTGTGGGTCTTGGGCGGCACCCTGCTGGGGCTGATTCTGATTACCTCGGTGCCTGGGCTCGCCGGGGCATTCGCCTTTCAGCCGCCGCCAACGGGGTTGGCATTCATGGCCGCGATGCTTGGCGTCAGCCTGCTGATCCTGTTTGAAGCGAGCAAGATCGTATTGCGCCGCCGTTAGTCGCCGCCTGGGACGACTCATCCTCACCCGCGGCTGTCTAGGCGGGCATCTCTTCCCATCATGCGCCTGCCAATGGATGCGGATTCCGTGCAGCCACGGAATTATTTTTTCTGCACGCGGGAATAACCCGCCACCCACCCACGTATACCCAGGTATGACGGTCTGTTCGTCATGCCTGGATTGATACGGGTTGATTTGGATTCCATTTTTTGAGGAGTGTGCATCATGAAAATTCTGTCTGTTTTTGCTTTGGCAGGAAGTCTGGGTTTGGGTTTGGTATCCGGATCGGCGATTGCCGGCCCGGCCGATGACGCCAAGGCGCATTTCAATGCCATCGGGTCGGGTGATATCGATCAGATTACCAGCGCCTATACCGGCGATAGTCGGTTTTACTGGATCGGCGGTCCTTTGGACGGTGATTACACCGGTACGGACGCCATTCGGGGTGTCTGGGCCAAGTTCACCAAGGTTCAGGGTGACATGAAGGTCAGCGTCGAAAAGCTGGAAGAGGCCGGCAACCCGAAAGGCACGACCGTGACAGCAAATGTGGTTTTTGCGGGCAAGGCGACGATCAAGGTGCGCTATGTGCTGACTTATCGGGGCGACAAGCTGGTATCTGAAACCTGGCAGATCGCACCCAAGCTGGCTGTCGGCGGCGGGTACTGATCCCGGCACGCCCCAGCTTTCAACACGGCACGCCGTCGGGGAATCATCGATCTGCGCGGGCGTGCATCGACGATTCCCCAGTTCGCACACACACATTTCGTTCGCAGGGATGAACCGAGGGATTTCTTATGAAATTAACTGTATTGGCCGCTGGCCCAGCGTTGAGCATGTCGTTGGGTCTTTCATTGGTGATGTTTAGTGCATCGGCATTTGCCGGTGATATTTCGATGGGCAAGGAAAAATCGGTGACCTGCGCCGGTTGTCATGGCGCGAATGGCATCGGCCTCAGCGAGGAGTTTCCGAATCTCGCCGGGCAAAAAGAGGCCTATCTCGTCAAGCAGCTCAATGCCTTCAAGACGGGCGGGCGCCAGGAACCCACGATGAAGACCATGGCGGCATCGCTGACCGAAAGCGACATCCAGAATCTGGCCGCGTACTACGCCAGCCTGTCTCCGGCCGCGAGTAGTCAGAGTGCCGTCGCGCCTGATATGTCATTGGGCATGCCGACGGCAAAGGCCACGAAAGCCGAGTTTCCGGAAACCGTCTTCATCACGATGAAGAAAGCGGGCACGGTGGAAGCCTTCCCCAGCGAGACGGTCTGGCAGGGTGGTCCGAACATGCTGTACAACGCGATCACGCCAGATGGAAAGACACTGCTGGCGACCAGTCCTTCCACCAGCAGTGTGTACGTGTTCGATGCCAAGACCGGCGCGCAACGGGCGGTGATCAAAGTCGGCAAGGCGCCCAAGGGCGTGAAAATCATGCCGAACGGCAAATTCGCCTATGTCAGCAATGAGGGTTCCGCTGAGATCAGCGTGGTCGATCTCAAGGCGCTGAAGGTCGTGGACACGATCAAGGTCGCCGAAGCGCCGCATAATGTCCGCTTCACGAAGAATGGCAAGCTGGCGTATGTCACGCTGCAAGGCGGTGCCGGTATCGGTGTGATCGATACGCACAGCCGCAAGATGATCAAGGTCATCCCGGTGCCGGGCATCACGGGGCCGCACAATATGGATCTGTCTCTGGATGAGAAAACGGCCTATGTCCGCGATTTCGTGCACCATGTGGCGGTACTGGATCTGAAAACCGGCGCCGTGAAGAAGGTCATCACGGTGGGGAACGGCCACGGCGGTATCGACGTCGCGCCCAATGGCAAATATGTGGCGACGGCGGCCATTGGCGACAACTTCATCTCGGTGATCGACACCCATGATCTGTCCGTGAAGAACATTATGGTCGGCAACGGTCCGCACGGCATTCGCGCCAGCAAGGACAGCCGCTGGATTTATGTCACCTTGACCAAGGACAATGCGGTGGCGGTCGTCAACGCGCGCACCCTGACGGTCGAAAAGAAGATCGCCGTCGGGGCTTTCCCCTTCTGGGTGGCGGTACAAGGGAATTCCTGATGAACCGACAATCGATCGAGGCGCTTGCATGAATCTGGATGCGGAAATCGAGGCCTGCATACCGCGATTGCGGCGCTATGCGCGGGTGTTGCTTGGCGGGCAGCACGCGTCGGCGGATGATCTGGTGCAAGACACTTTGGAGCGGGCCTGGCGCAAGATTCATTTCTGGCGCTGGGGCAGCGACCTGCGTCCCTGGCTGTTCGGCATCATGCATAACCTGCATGTGGACCAGTGCCGCCGGGGGCAGATTCCCACTCAATCGCTGGATGACCTGGATTTTGAGGCATCTGTCGCCCCGAGTCAGGATGATATGCTCATTGCGCGAAACCTGCAGGATGCCCTGCGTCATCTTCCGCGGGAGCAGCGCACGGTCGTGCTGTTGGTGGCCGTGGAGCAGTTGTCCTACCAGGACGTGGCCCGAAGCCTGGATATTCCTCTGGGCACCGTGATGTCCCGCCTGTCGCGCGGGCGGGCCCGATTGCGTGAACTCATGGACGATTGCCCTCAGACATCCGGTCAAACTTCTGGCCCAATTTCTGGCCCAATTTCGGGCCAGACATCCCCCGTGGCGATTTCGATGAAGATAATCAAATGAACCGATCCCCCATTTCCGAAACCGACCTGCATGCCTATGTCGACAATCAGCTTTCGTCGGCCCGTCGCGCTGAGGTTGAGGCTTTCCTCGCGGCACGTCCCGAGGAGGCCGCCCGCGTTGCGGCCTATCGGCGTCAGAACCAGCAATTGCAGGATCTGCTCGACCCGGTGCTGGATGAGGCCATCCCGCCCCATTTGCAGCAACCGTCTCGGGTAGCACCCCGTTTGAATCTGCGCTTTGCTGCCGTGGTGACCTGGGTGTTTGTCGGCGGGATCGTGGGCAGTGTGGCCGGCGGGGTGGTGGGTTGGCAGTTACGCGGTTCGCCGCCGATGCTGGCCCAGATGTCATCCCAGATGCCGCGCGTGACCGAACCGCTGGGCGCGCAGCAGGCCACCGTCGGTGAGCGTCTGGCCTGGCGGGCGGCTGTGGCACATGCGGTGTACAGCCCGGATACGCGGCGACCGGTGGAAATCGGTGCCGATCAGGAAGATCAACTGGTGGCTTGGTTATCCAAGCGGCTCGGGGTCAAGCTCAAGCCCCCCAGCTTGAAAGCGCAGGGGTACGAGTTGATTGGCGGCAGGTTGTTGCCCGGATCGGAAGGTCCGGTTGCGCAATTCATGTATCACGATGCAAAAGGCAAGCGCCTCACGCTGTATGTGTCCGGCGAGCGCCAGGACAAGCAGGACACCGCCTTTCATTTCGCCACTGAGGGGCCGATCGGGGTGTTCTACTGGATTGATAACGGCATGGGTTACGCGATCTCTGCCGGGTCGAACAAGAACGAACTGGCCCGGGTTGCGCTCGCGGTCTACAACCAGATTAATCCGAAATAAGCCTCGATATTTTGGTATCGCGTAGGCGGAGTGTCAGAAAACAGCCCCTCGCCCGACTAAATAACGGTGAATGCAAAAGAAACCAGCCGGATCGGCCAAAACGGGGCGATTAGGCTGCTATACACTGAGGTGCGATATGTTCTCGATCAAGCAGAAAATTCAGGTGTTGTTGGGGGTATTGATGATGGGTATGCCATTTGTGGCTTCCGCCGCGGAAACGCCACCGGCGAAGACGGCGACGGAATCGATAGTGCTGGGTATGGGGTGTTTCTGGGGTGCCGAAAAGCGCCTGTCCGAGATCCCCGGCGTGGTGCATGTCGAGGTCGGCTATGCCGGGGGCGATGCGCCCAAGGTCGACTATCAGGATGTTCTGAACGAGGAACGGA
>DATKTJ010000028.1:0-2248 GCA_035531235.1 Halothiobacillus sp.
CGCGTTCCCCAACATGTTCGAAACGCCTTTCCGCCAGTCTTTCTGCCAGCAGCTTGGGTTTATCGTGAGCCAGACCTGGCAGCAATTCAAACAGACCCAGATCGTCAACACCTCGATCGAGGAATTGGATCTCTGGCGGCAGGCCTTTTACGGCAAGGGCCTCAAACTGGTCTACCAACCGATCATCGGGCTGGCGACGGGACGAATCGAAAAGGTGGAAGCCCTCGCGCGCCTGGTGCTCGACGATGGCCGTACCATCATGCCAGGCGCCTTCATTCCCCGCCTGAACGACCATCAAATCGTCCAGCTCTTTCGTATGGGCCTTGATCAGGGTTTGCAGCAGCTCGTTCATTGGGATCAGGAATTACCGGGTTCCAGCCTGGAATTGGCGCTGAATCTCCCCCTGGAAGCCCTTGCGCACGATGACTGTCCGGACTGGGTTCACGAAGCGCTGTTGCGCCATCAGATCCCGGCCGCGCGGCTGACCCTGGAAATGCTCGAACACCATGAAATGGTCGACGTCAATCAATCCCAACAGCAAATGCGCACCCTGTCTGAACTGGGTATCAAACTCGCGATGGATGACCTCGGCGCCGGTTACAGTAATCTGATCCGGTTGAACAACCTGCCGTTCGATACGGTCAAGATCGATCAGGCATTAATGCGCTCGGTATACGGCGACCCCGTCCGGATCATCAAGTTCATCGGCGCTCTGATCCACATGACCCATGCCCTCGATCTCAATGTGGTTGCCGAAGGACTCGAAAACCCGGATTTGGTCGAGACCGCCCGAATACTGGGGGCCGACATGGCTCAGGGCTATGCCATTGCACACCCCATCGATCCCCAAGATTTCACCGCGTTCTATCGTCGACACGATATCCCCATCGATTTGGGTTACCCCCTAACGGCATTGGGCGCAATCGCCACCCACTGGCGCATGATCAATGCCCTGGCGCCGGTCAGTCAGGCGCCAAGCCTGGGCCAGGTGAGTCAGTGCCCCGTCCACGCGTTCATCGCCACACAGGGGTTGCAGGGCAGTGAACTGGACAAGGCCCACCGCGCCCTGCATGAGAGCGAACAGCATTTGGGACGGAACAGCGCAACGTTCCACAGCCAACTGCACGAGGTGCAGACGTTGCTGGCCGCACTCGTCCCACAACCGGTCATGCAGCAATGAACGATCCCGTCATTCACGGGCTGACCTGCTACATCGTCGGCGGGGCCGTGCGCGATCAATTATTGGGGCGCCCGGCCGTGGATCGGGACTGGGTGGTCGTCGGCAGCAGCCCGGAAGACATGCTGCGCCGCGGCTTCCGGCCAGTGGGGCAAGACTTCCCCGTATTTCTGCACCCGAAAACCGGCGAGGAATACGCCCTCGCCCGTACCGAACGCAAGCAGGGGCGCGGCCATCAGGGCTTTGCCTTCCATGCCGCCCCGGAAGTCACACTGGAAGAAGATCTGCAACGGCGCGACCTCACCATCAATGCCATCGCCCAGACGCCCGATGGCAACATTATCGATCCCTTCGACTTCAAGGCAGATCTCGATGCCCGCGTCCTGCGGCACGTCAGCCCCGCCTTCGCAGAAGACCCGTTGCGGGTGCTGCGCGTCGCCCGTTTTGCAGCGCAATTGGCGGGAGACGGGTTCACGCTAGCCGAGGAAACCCATGCCCTCATGACCGAGATGACGGCCTCGGGTGAACTCGACGAGCTGACCGCTGAGCGGGTCTGGCAGGAAACCCACAAGGCATTGGCCAGCCCGAATCCCACCAGGTACTTTGAGATATTGCGCACGGTGGGCGCGTTGCGGGTTCTATTCCCGGAGGTGGATGCCCTGTTCGGCGTACCGCAACCGCCGAACTACCATCCGGAAATCGACTCGGGTGTGCATACCTTTCTGGCGCTGACGGCTGCCGCCGCGCTCACCGATCAGGTCGCCATCCGCTTTGCCGTACTCTGCCACGACCTGGGCAAGGCGTTGACGCCGCCTGCGGAATGGCCCAGACACATCGGCCACGAACAGCGTGGCGTGGCACCGGCACGGGCCCTGTGCGACCGGCTGAAGGTGCCCAAGTCCGTGAAGGAACTGGCCGTACTCACCACCGCCCAGCATGGTCGGGTGCATGAAGCGCTCAAGATGCGCCCGGCCACGCTGGTCGACCTGATTGAAAGCCTCGATGGCCTGCGCCGCCCCGAACGCATGGCCGATGTGCTGACCGCCTGCCGCGCCGATGCCCGCGGGCGAC
>DATKTJ010000029.1:0-6474 GCA_035531235.1 Halothiobacillus sp.
GATCGGCGGCGCGGCCTATGACGCGGCAGGGCACCCATTCCCCGATGCCACCCGCGAGGCCGCCCTGAAGGCCGATGCCGTCCTGCTGGGCGCCGTCGGCGGCCCGCAATACGACAATCTTGATCGCCCCCTGCGTCCGGAACGTGGCCTATTGGGCATCCGCTCGGCCATGGGCCTGTTCGCCAATCTGCGCCCCGCCATTCTGTATCCTCAGTTGGCAGATAGTTCCTCGCTCAAGCCCGAAGTCGTGGCCGGCCTGGACATCCTGATTGTTCGCGAATTGACCGGCGGCGCCTATTTCGGACAGCCACGGGGCATTCGTGTGGTGGATGGTCAGCGCGAAGGCTTCAACACCATGCATTACAACGAGATGGAGATCGAGCGGATCGGTCGTGTTGCTTTCGAGGCGGCCATGCAGCGTGGGCGCAAGGTCTGCTCCGTGGACAAGGCCAACGTGCTGGAAACCTCGGAGCTCTGGCGCGAAGTGATGATTCGGGTCAGCAAGGATTACCCCGACGTCGAACTGAGCCACATGTATGTCGACAACGCCGCCATGCAGCTTGTTCGTTGGCCAAAACAGTTCGATGTCATCGTCACCGAAAACCTGTTTGGCGACATCCTGTCCGACCAAGCCTCCATGTTGACCGGCTCGATCGGCATGCTGCCTTCGGCCTCTCTGAACGACAAGGGGCAGGGCCTGTACGAACCCAGCCACGGTTCCGCGCCAGACATCGCAGGGCAGGGGATCGCCAACCCGCTCGCTACCATTCTTTCGGCAGCGATGTTGCTCCGCTACAGCTTTGGCCGTTCAGATCTCGCCCTGCGCATCGAAAATGCCGTGAACGATGTACTGGAGCAGGGACTGCGTACGCGGGATATTTGCACGCCGAATGATCGTGCGGTTTCGACCCAGGAGATGGGGGATGCTATGGTGTCCGCTTTGCGCAGCTAAATTCGAGGTTGCTCGTGCGGGATCTGCTGACCATTTCGATATCGACCGTTCATGAAACGCGTCATTTCAGCCTCAAGTTCAGCACGCTCAAGGTTGTGCTCTATGCAACCGCACTACTGGGCCTGCTTCTGATCGGCCTCAGTAGCGCCAGCATCTGGCTATGGGATCACTGGGCGAACAGTGAATCCTATTTTGCTCGCAAGGTGAACCACATCGCCCAGGAGTTCGGAACGGCGCAACGGCGGGATCAAAAGCTGATCCACACCTATGAGAAGGTTATGAATCAGCAAGGACAGGTGCTGATGTCCAAGGATCAGGATCATGCCGATCTGATGGACCAGCTGAATCAGACCCAGGAAACCTCAGCGGCCTGGCAAGGCGCCTACCAAACCCTGCTCAACAAGCTGGACATCCCTGAGCTGAACGAACCAAAGATCACGGACCCGATTGCCTTCTCTTCGGTCAAGCTGGATTCAGACATGAAGGCCATCATGCAGAACATGATCCCAAGCGGCTTTCCCGTTCAGGATTTCCGTTGGAGTGACAGCTTCGGCTGGCGCATCCATCCCATTACGCACAGAAGAGAGTTTCACAAGGGACAGGATCTTGCCGCACCCGTCGGTACCCCCGTATATGCCCCCGCCGATGGTGTCGTCGCCTTCAGCGGGTTCGACAAGGGATACGGAAACCTGCTGGAAATCGACCATGGATTCGGATTTTCCACCCGATACGGCCATTTGTCGAAATTGTTGGTTTCACAAGGGCAGGTGGTGACTAAAGGCACGAAGATTGCGACAATCGGCGATACCGGATTGAGCACGGGGCCGCATCTGCATTTCGAGGTTCGTTTCCTGGGTGAAGCGGTGAATCCAGCACCCTTCATGCACTGGACCAGGCACGATTTCAACTACGTCATGTCAAGGGAGAAACAGATACCATGGGGATCTTTAGCCGAAATGTTACGCCTGAGAACACTCATGGCGCGAAAACAATTGTATCAATCGGTTGTGAAATCCGTGGCGAAATCGGGTGTCCCGGAAATGTCCACATCGACGGCCTCATCGATGGGCACCTCCACGTCGATCAAGCCATAACCATCGGCAAGGAAGGGCGCTTGCTCGGAAACGCCGAAACCAACCAACTGTTTGTTTCGGGCGAATTCGTGGGCCAAGCAAATTGTCGCCAGCTCATCATCATGCCCGGCGGCCGTTTTTGTGGCGAATTAACCTGCGAATCACTGACCATTGAAGATGGCGGACGTTTTGAAGGCAATTGTGTCCACAAACCCTTCTGCCCTACAACCGAATCGGATTCGACTGCCACGGTTGCTTTGACCGTTGACCGCACCCGAGATAATTCCCCCCTGTTGCAAAGCCAAGTATAAAGAGAGTAATTCATGAGTCGTGTAGTTGATGTAGCCGTTGTTGGTGCCACCGGTGCCGTTGGTGAAACCATGTTGTCCATTTTGGCCGAACGCAAGTTTCCCGTTGGCAAAGTCTACGCTTTGGCTTCCGAACGTTCCGTCGGTAAACGCGTATCGTTTGGCGGAAAAATGCTGGTGGTTGAAGACTTGGCAACCTTTGATTTCAGCAAGGTGCAAATCGGGCTGTTCTCACCCGGCGCCTCGGTTTCGGCTGAATATGCGCCCAAAGCGGCTGCAGCTGGCTGCATCGTGATCGACAATACCTCCCAGTTTCGCTATGACGCGGATATTCCACTCATCGTGCCCGAAGTGAACCCGGAAGCCATTGCTGGCTATAAAAACCGCGGCATCATTGCCAACCCCAATTGCTCAACCATTCAAATGATGGTCGCACTCAAGCCCATTTACGATGCAGTAGGCATCGACCGCATCAATGTCTGCACATATCAGGCTGTTTCAGGCACCGGTAAGGAAGCGATTGAAGAACTTGCAGGTCAAACTGCGGCCCTGTTGAGTGGGGTTCCGACCGATCCGGTGGTGTACCCAAAACCCATTGCTTTCAACGTATTGCCACAGATTGATGTATTTATGGACAATGGCTATACGAAGGAAGAAATGAAAATGGTCTGGGAAACCCGAAAAATCATGGGAGACGAATCGATTCGCGTGAATCCAACAGCTGTTCGCGTTCCCGTATTTTATGGTCACTCAGAAGCGATGCATATCGAAACCCGGGAAAAAATCACAGCAGATCAAGTGCGCGAACTGCTCAAAAAATCTCCGGGAATCAAGATAATAGATGAACATAAGGACGGTGGATGGCCAACGGCTCAAACCGATGCAGCGGGCAAAGATGCCGTATTTGTTGGGCGAATCCGAGAAGACATATCCACCGACCGTGGAATCAACCTTTGGGTCGTTTCCGATAATGTGCGAAAGGGTGCGGCATTAAACAGTGTTCAGATCGCTGAACTTTTGGTGCGCGATTATCTGTAAGCTATGGCACAATCCCATCAATACGCTATTTTGGGTGAAATGAATTGAATCCGTGCGTACTCGTTTAATGTTATGTTAGCGAAAACGCCGATACGTTCAGGTGCGGTTTTAAAGGAGTTGAAAGACATGCGGAAGTTGAGTTGGATTATTGCCGGTATTCTTTGCACAACACCGGTCACCCTGATGGCTGCGGAGTTGGGTGCCGCCAAACTGGAATCTCATCTCACCGAAAGATTGAAGGTGATCATCCCGATTTCGGGTTTGAATGGGACATCCCTTGATGAAGTAAAGGTCAGTCTCGCACCTGAGCACTTTTATGACCAAGCAGGCCTTTCCATGGACTCACTGGCTGGAAACATAATGTTCCAGATAAAGCCGGGTGCCAAGGGTCCTTATGTTTTGATTAGTTCCAAACGCAGTATTACCGACCCCATTCTGAGCATGCTGCTTCAGATAAAAACAGCCAACGGCAATTTCGTCAAGGAATATGACCTACTTCTGAACCCGCCCGTTCATGGTGATTCCTTCCGAACAGCGACTCAGCGGTCGACGACAACTCAGCAGACACAAGTGGCTACCACTACAAGAAGTAGCAACCCCGTAGTCACGAATACCGAACCCAAAGCATCTGTCTGGCATACCGTCAAGGACGTACCGGACGTCAAAATGAACGGGCAGTACAAGGTCAAGCGCGGCGATACGCTTTATGACATTGCCAAACAGTCTGCTGCGGAATCAAAAATGTCTGTTCGCCCAATGATGCAAGCGATCATCAATGCGAATCCCAAAGCTTTTGTGGACGGCAATGGAAACAGCCTCATGGCAGGTGCCGTTCTGAAAGTACCTGAAGGAGCGCCAGCTGCGGCATCCGCGGCATCTCAGACCGCTGAAACAAAGGGAGAGGCAGCAACGTCAGAAGCTTCGACGACCCCGCAAACTCAACCCAAATTGCAGCTGTTGTCACCAGACGCCACTCCCGCAGCACAAACAAATGCCTCGTCAGAAAATACGACGACGACAAGCAATACGACAACCGCTGAAAACGGGGTGCCGAAACTCAGCGCGATAGATACGCCTACCGAAGAACGCAATGCAGCCACGACTCAGCAAAACAATGAAGCTATAGCGTCGATCGACGCCAAAAGCGAAGCAATGAGTCAGCAGATCAATCTACTGAACACGCAACTGAAGCAGGTTCAGGATCAAATTCAGGTACGTAATCAGAATATCGACCTGCTACAGAAAAAGGTTCATGACTCGGAGAGTCAGACCAAAACGTTGCAACAGCAACTTGAAGAACAGAAGAACAGTTTTTGGATCCAGTGGGGCCCTTATCTGGCAGGCGGTGTTGGTCTACTAATCATTGTCTTGCTGCTTCTCCTCATGACCCGGGGACGCCGTGATACTTATGATTCTCGATCCACCGAACTCAAAATGACGACGCCACCCCTGGCGGACGACAAAGACAGTCATTCGATCGCAAGTGATGCTGAAAAATCATTAACTTCCCGCTCACCGGAAATGCCCGATTTTTCAGCGGCGGCGGCGCCCATGCTGTCCGCATCAGCCGGAATGGCCGCCATTCCAGCGTTCAATGCACAGACGCTAATTGAAGAGTCTCGCCTGCTGGTCTCCTACAATCTTCACCCACAAGCCGTTGAAATGCTTCAGGATGCTGTGAACGATCACCCTGACGAGCTATCGCTTTATCAGGAACTCGCGCGCATTCACGCCGAGTCGAAAAACGAAAGTGGACTGGCGGATACCCTTACAGAAATCGACCAGCGATTTGGACCGGGTCATCGCCCGGATATGTCGGATATTCAGCAACATAACTCCATGCAGTCTGCACCGATCCCAATTTTTGAACAGAATTTATCCACCGATAACCAAGAAGCTTCAAGTCAGCCGCCTAAAGCCGTCATCATTGAACCCGACTCAACGCTCGACATCCTTGATATCGATACACAGAGGAACAACACGAACGATATCGAGTTTGCGCTGGATGATTTGAATCATGAGTCGGCTGATCCGTTTTCACTGAATCTCGATTTACCCACGGCAACAACTGATATTGATGCCCCTGCCGACACCGACACCCTTGAGCTGCCACAACTTGAGAGCGAAAACACTCAAGCGGAGGAGGTGGACAATACCCACGCTCAGGGGGAAAAGCAGAATGATACCCGTCTCGGCTTGGTAGAAGCATTTCTGGGTGTCGGGGATATGGAAAGTTACAAAATGATCGCCGAAGAAATTGAAGGTGAAGGCGACCCTGGACTGATCGCTTCTTTACGAGATATCGAAAAGGCTCACGGCGTATAAAAGAATTAGGGTTAACCACGAGTGGGTTAACCCTTTGCTCATAAGCCAAGAAGGCAAGATTTGCTGCATAAAAAAACCCTGACAATTGAAACAGTCAGGGTTAATTATTTTAGTGTGGTGCCCAGGAGAGGACTCGAACCTCCACGATTTTACTCGCTAATACCTGAAACTAGTGCGTCTACCAGTTCCGCCACCTGGGCTATGTGTGGCGGGCATATTATGTGGGTCGAGGAGGGTTGTCAATAGTGTTCAAGCAACAAATAGTCTCTTTGTCGCATCCGAACGAAATTCAGAGAAAAACCTTGTCCAGCGCGTGTGTGCTCATTGGATTCCCGGAAGAAGTATCATCGTGCAAGAACAACCAGATGCTGATCGTCTCGACGACGAACGGTGAATCAGAAAGGGTAATAAGCGATCCATTGCTCGATGAAACGACTTGGAGTGCAATTCAGTTACTCATGATCTCAGTCGGCACGAACGACCAACTGAGCGATGCAACCTATCAATGGATCGCCCGAGTACGTAATCAGGGAACGATCCGGCTCGTAGCCATACCAGAGGCGTCTCAGTCGGCACAAGTGAACCCTAGCGGGCCTCAGTGGGTTGAACAACTCCAAGCACTGGGGTTTCTCAAACACCAGGCAGACACGACGAAAGGCGTATCTGATTGGATTCTGTATTTTGACATACGCCAATACAAGGAAACGCCTGATTGGCTCAACCCACGAAATTGGGCACACCCAGAACGATGGAACAAATTTCGCTGGTGAAAGTGAGA
>DATKTJ010000030.1:0-41985 GCA_035531235.1 Halothiobacillus sp.
CACATCACCTCCACAACAGGACCAGCCCCGACCCCACCAGGATGGTTGGCAACAAGACGCTGGCCACCTTCAGCCCCAATGCTTTACCGCCGATCACATAAGCCAGCGCGGTTTTAACCAGCGTATTCACCAGAATTGCCAGCACGATCGCCTCAGTCGCCACCGTGGGGGAAATTTGCGCTTCGGCCGCCATTCTGGCCAATGACAGGGACAAAGCATCCACATCCGCCAGCCCGGAAATAGCGGCCAGCGCGTAGATCCCCGAATCCCCGGCTACCTGCTGAATCGCATGGGCAATAACCATGATCAGCACCAGCAGAAAACCAAAACGCAGGGCCGTTGTCAGTTCAAGCGGATTTTTCAGGACGGGTTCGATATCCATTGCCTGGCTTTGCGCACGAATTCCACGCCACCACCACAGCAATGCCCCGCTGAAACCAACCAGCATCATGCCTCCCAACACGGGCATCAGTTCGATAGCCAACGCCGGGTTGACGATACCGACCTCAATCACCACCCGGGGAAATAACGTCGCCGAGGCGATAACGATCCCAATTGCCAGAAACAGCGACAGCGCGGCCCTGCCCCGAGACAAACGCGCCACAACCAGCGTCAGCGCTGTTGACGAGACGAGCCCACCGAAGACACTGGTCAGCAACAATCCCCGCTGGGGACCCAAAATACGCATGGCGAAGTAACCCACAAAGGACAACCCGGCCAATAAAAGCACCAGCCAGCCAATCACAAAGGGATTCAAGGCGCCCCAAGGGCCATAGTTCCCATCAGGCAGGAGGGGCAACACGACAAGCGCGATCAATAGCAGTTTGAAGATGGCATAGAGCTCTTCCTGCGAAAGGCTGGCCACCCCCGCATGCAAGCGGGATTTCGTACCCAGCAGGATGGTCGCCACCACGGCAGTCGTCACGGCGACGTAGGGGTACCCGGCCATAGCGGCCGCACCCAGAATAAAAGTCAGCAGACTGGCCACTTCGGTCGTAATCCCGACCGAGGGATCTCGCTTGGCCGCCAGCAAATAGCCCGCTGCGATCAGGCTCGCCACGCCCAGCAACCCGCCAACCAATACCCATGCACCGAAATGTTCAGCCAGCAACGCACAAACGCTCCCCATCAGGCTGATGAGCCCGAAAGTTCGAACGCCCGCCACACGTGCCCCATCAGCAACAGCACGGTCATGCCAACCCCGCTCCAGCCCGATGAGCAAGCCGATCCCCAGGGCGGTACCCAAACCTTGCAACAACGGGAGGGGATCGGAACTCAGCTGAATCATGCCAACCTCAGGGAAAGCGCTTTGCTGTCAGCAAAACCAGCAAACGGCAGCTGCGATTTAGCGGCTGGTCAGAATCAATGCTTGCCACATTGCAGCTTGTCCATGATGGCAAAAATCAACCCTGAAAAAAGGAAGGTGACGTGAATCCCGATCAACCAGTACAAATGGCGATCGGTGAGCACATCCACATTCATGAATGCCTTGAGCAACTCGATCCCGGAAATCGCAACCATCGAACCGATGAGCTTGATCTTCAGATCGCTGAAGCCGATGGAGCCCATCCAGTCCGGCCGATCGGCATGACTATGCAGATCATCCATCTTGGACACGAAATTCTCGTAACCGGAAAACATGATGATGATCAGAAGATTCATCAACAGGGACACATCCACCAGGGTAAGAACCCCGACGATGACCTGCCCTTCATCCATGGACTGGACATGGCTAACCAAATGCCAGACTTCCTTGCCAAACTTGAGCAGCAGAACGCCCATGGCCACGACGAGCCCGAGATAAATCGGTGCCATCAACCAGCGACTGGCAAATAGAAAATGTTCGAAGCCACTTTCAAGGTGCTTCAGGTTTGTGCGCGCCGCGGGCGCCGGTTCGTGAATCATGGCCCAGTCCCAATCAATGATTAAACAGAAAATTATGGCGTGATCATATCACCGGGGCCGAGTCCTGGCGCGAGGACTCGCTATGTTTGCGCAGAATAGGGAACCGTTGATTAACGCCGTCGTGGCCGAAACGGGAGGGCTGAGGGGGGCGTTGGCGGGCGCGGGTCAGTGGCGCGCTAGCGCTTTGTT
Source organism: Halothiobacillus sp. (assembly GCA_035531235.1). Taxonomy (GTDB): domain Bacteria; phylum Pseudomonadota; class Gammaproteobacteria; order Halothiobacillales; family Halothiobacillaceae; genus Halothiobacillus. The sequence goes on from DATKTJ010000030.1 coordinate 2,095, forward strand.
GACCCCGAGGTACGTCGGCACAACCCGCTCCAGCCGAGTCGGCTGACGGACACAATCAGGTGCACACACACTGGGCGTCTTCAGCGAGTCATACTGATCACGCGTAAACGGCTTACCCGGGGCATGCTCCAGCAATCGCGCCTGCCAGCGCGCCGCCCAATCGGGCAGCCGCATTACCCAACGCGGATGTCCTGACACACGGGCTGCACACTCAACCAGCTCACCCAGGGTGTAATCGGTCGGGCCGCATAAATCAATGCGCTGCCCGACCGCTTGCGTCGAGCCAATCGCGGCCAGGAACTGCGCCGCCACATCGCCGACGAACACCGGGGAAAATCGGGCATCGGCACAGGCCAGAGGAAACAGGCCCGGCATCCATGCGGCGAGGCGGGCAAAACGGTTCATAAAAGCATCGCCGGGACCAAAAATGACCGAGGGTCGAAAACTGGTAACAGCGATACCCTGTTCGGCGCCAAACTGATGAGCCCAGTCCTCTGCCTCACCCTTGCTACGCAAATAAAAACTCGACCCGTTGACCGCATCCGCGCCGAGCGCACTCATGTGCAGGTATTGGCGGACGCCACTTTGAGCGGCGATGGCCAGAATCTGCTGTGTCCAGGCAACATGGGCCTGCGCAAACCCGTCACCGTCGTGATTCGGCTCATGCAGAATCCCGACCAGATTGATCACGATCCGATGCCCGATCATCAAGTCGGCCAGCTTGGTGTCCGTGCGCTCCGTCGCTGCATCGGAGCTGGCGATGGATGCCATATCGCAAAGACGAACGCGGGGCCACAGGCTCATATCGCGATGCCGGAATGCATACCGACTCGGGACGGTGACGTCATAACCCGCCTGGGTCAGCGCCCGCACCAGTACGCGGCCGACAAAACCGGTACCACCGAGCACCATCACCGGTTGATCATGAAGGGCAGAAATTATTTCACTCATCGATCGCACACTCTCAAGCTGTCGAAACTCAATTTTCCAGTTCAGGGTAAACGCCGAAACCGCAGGGATGTAGCGGTCTGCACGGGGCCATCGGAAGGTGACATTTCACGGTGCCAAAGGCACACTGATGCCGTAGGTGTCCGCACCCTAACACCCAATCCATTTAAAACAAATAGAATAATCACTTACCCAAAATGCCCTCACGCGCAGGCCCGACCAAGCCCCAATCGGGATGGGTTGAGCATGGCGCCCGCTTACAGGACCGTGACCGAATGCCCCCAACAACACCCGACCAGACAACCCACGACCACTCACCCATCGATACTCTGGTGATCGGTGCCGGGGTGAGTGGCCTGTCCACCGCCTATCACCTGACCCGTGCCGGCCAAACGGTGCTGGTCCTTGAGGCCGCTGATCGACTGGGCGGCGCCATTGGCACACGGAATATCGATGGCTGGCAGTTCGAAACCGGCCCCAATACCCTGATGCGCACTCCGGCATTAAACGCGCTACTGTCCGAACTGGATCTGGAAATCGAAGCTGTCGCGGCCAACGAGATGGCCAAAAAACGGTTTGTCGTGAAGAACGGACATCCCGTCGCCCTCCCCGGCGGCCCGCTGGAACTGCTCACGAGCCCCCTGTTCGGTCTTGGCGATCTGTTTCATCTGGCACGCGAGCCCTGGATCAAACCCGCCACCACGGAAGAGACGATTGCCCAATTCGTTCGACGCAGAATGGGACAGGGCTTTCTCGACTGGGCCATCGACCCCTTCGTGTCGGGCGTTTATGCCGGTGACCCCGAGCGCCTGTCCGTCCGGGCGGCAATCCCCAAGGTCTACGCCCTCGAACAGGATTATGGCTCGCTGATTCGGGGCGGTCTGGCGAAAATGAAAGCGGGCAGGCTGCCACGTGCCGATGGCACCCCGCCCGATAAAAAAGGACTTATTAGTTTTCCGGGAGGCATGAGAATACTGATCGATCGGCTGGCAGACCGGATTCGTGAATCGAATCAGGGGCGGATTCAGACCACAACATCGATCACAGCGCTCACACAAACCCCTGAGGGGATTTGGCGGGCTACCGCTGCGGACGGCAGCCAATTTGAGGCCAAACAGGTTGTCTTGGCAATCCCCGCCGCGGCCGCCGCACAGCTGATGGCTCCGCTCAACTCAGATCTGGCTGATCTTCTATCCATCATCGAATATCCCCCCGTCAACTCGGTGGTCCTTGGTTTCGATCGACATCAGGTTGCCCACCCGCTCAACGGGTTTGGCATGCTGATACCCGGCCGGGAAAAGCGCCAGACGCTCGGCGTTCTGTTTTCATCCACCCTTTTTGCGCATCGCGCCCCGGCTGGCAAGGTGCTACTCACGGCGTTCATTGGTGGGCGCCGGCGGCCCGAGGCGGCCGAAGGGGATGATGACACCCTGATTCAACGGATACTGGCCGATCTCTCACCCCTTTTGGGCATCCAGGGCTCACCCGAGTTCGCACATATCCAACGCTGGCCACAGGCCATTCCACAATACGAGCTGGGCTACCTGGATCGGCTCAAGTCCATTGATGCGGCAAATCGGACCTTGCCTGGTTTGCATCTGTCCGGAAACTGGCGCACGGGCATCTCGGTCGGTGATTGCCTCGCCGGTGGTGCGAAACTCGCTCAAACGATGATGTCTTAGCAACGCTGAAAAACGCAGCTTCACCGCGTGCATGCCCCCTAAAGCTCCACGAGACCGGAGGCATGCGCACAAAAAAATCTTGCCGAATCAACATCGTCAACGACCGCCGCAACAGGCGATCACGGACTTAATCGCAGCCCTTCACGCCCGGCGCGATTTGAATTTTTAGGCCAAGCCGACTATCCTATCCGCTCATTTGCATTAACGTGGCCGCCAATTCATGGCGTAGCTAACGACCCAGAACATGACTATTGCCTATCGTGAACCACGCCTTTCAGACGGCGCGCGCATTCATCAGATGGTACTTCGGGCTGGCACACTGGATGTCAATTCGGCCTATCTCTATTTCCTGCTGGCAGACCATTTCCACGCGACCTGCGTGCTTGCAGAGTCCGATTCCGAACTCGCTGGATTCCTGACGGCCTACCGACTGCCGGATACCCCTAGTACCCTTTTTGTATGGCAGGTTGCCGTCAGCCCAGAAATGCGGGGACAAGGCGTGGCCTCCGGCCTGCTGCAGGCGCTGGAAACCCGATCCTGGTTTCCGGAGATCCGGCGTGTCGAGCTGACCATTTCACCGGATAACCCGGCATCCCAGGGCTTGTTCACACGCTGGGCAAATCGGTTGAACCAACCGATCCAGAAAAAACCCTATCTTTCCACTGAACTGCTTGGGGCTGACCATCAACCCGAAGATACGTACTGGATTGATCTGGACTGAATTCCCGAACCAAAACCTTGAATGCTGCGCGCGTTCACTTACATTCTGCTGGCACACCCCAGCTTGTCTCACAGACCAACCTTAGAGGGAAATTTAATGGACATTGATCTGTTCGAAAAATACGAATCCAACGTACGTGGTTATATCCGCTCATTTCCAACTATCTTCACTCGCGCAAAAAATGCCACCGTCTGGGATCACAAGGGCAAGTCCTATATCGATTTCTTCGGCGGCGCTGGCTCCCTGAATTACGGCCATAACGATCCGGCCGTCCAACAGGCGATGATCGAATACATTCAGCGCGATGGCATGCTCAACGCCCTGGACAAGGCAACCGACGCCAAATACAACTTCATCAAGAAGTTCCAGGAAACCATCCTGATACCGCGCGGCATGGATTACAAAATCCAGTTCGTCGGCCCCACGGGCACCAATGCCGTCGAGACTTCGCTCAAGCTCGCCCGCAAAGTCAAGCAGCGCTCTAAGATCGTGGCCTTCACCAATGCCTACCACGGTCACACCCTGGGCGCATTGGCCGTGACCGGCAACGAGTTCTACAAAGACGACTACTACGGCGTCCCCCTGAACGTTACCAAGATGCCATTCGACAATTATTTCGACAACGACATGGACAGCGTCGACATGCTGCGCCGCTATTACGAGGATGGCAGCTCGGGCATCGACCTGCCGGCGGGCATCATCGTCGAAACCATCCAGGGTGAGGGGGGCATCAATGTCGCCAGTGTGGCCTGGCTTCAGAAGCTGTCCAAGATGTGCACCGACCTCGATATCCTGCTCATTATCGATGACATCCAGGTTGGCAATGGCCGAACCGGCAATTTCTTCAGTTTCGAACGCGCGGGCATCAAGCCGGACATCATCACGATCTCCAAGTCCATCGGCACAGGCCTACCCATGGCCATCGTGCTGATGAAGCCTGAAATCGACCAGTGGGAACCCGGCGAACATACCGGTACGTTCCGCGGCAACAGTCTGGCCTTTGTAGCCGGCGCCACCGCCCTGGCACGCTGGGACAATGATGATTTCTCCAAAGAAATCGTCGCCAAGGGCAAACAGGTCGAACAGCGATTCAGGACGATCGCCGCCCGGTTCCCGAAATACATCACCGATGTCCGCGGCCTGGGCATGATCTGGGGCATCGAATCCGGTATCGAAGGATTCTGCAGCGCGGTATCCCGAGAAGCCTTCGAGCATGGTCTGCTGGCGGAAACAGCTGGCGCGACCGGGCAAGTCATCAAGTTCCTGGCCCCCCTCACGATCTCTCAGAATGAACTGGATCAAGGGCTGGACATTCTCGAAGCCGCCATTGCAGCTGCCGCCGCAAAACACCCCATCAACGAATAGAAACGAGGACAACCATGATCGTACGCAATCTGGACCAGGACATTCTGGGAACCGACCGCGAAGTAGAAGCGGAAAACGGCAACTGGGTCAGTCGTCGCCTGGTACTGGCCGATGACCGGGTCGGATTCTCCTTCCACGACACCATCATTCGGGCGGGCACGGAGACCTACATCCATTACGCCAATCACATTGAAGCGGTGTATTGCGTGGCAGGCAATGGCGAGATCTACGACATCGCAGCCGATACGACGCACCCGATCCGGGATGGCATGATGTATCTGCTGAACAACCATGATCGCCACTATCTGCGCGGCGGCACGGAAGACATGCGCCTGATCTGCGTGTTCAATCCGCCCCTTACCGGCGCGGAGGTTCATGACGAAAACGGACATTATCCCTTGCTGACACTCGATTAGGCACGCATCGGACATCGGGAACACTTTCCCGCCGAAAAAAACCCGGTCATCGATGCCTATCGATGGCCGGGTTTTTTGTGGGGGTTCGACGACTGCCCGTTGCTATAACAGCATTTAGCCGCCGGTCATTGACATAAAGCGGATGATTTTTTCCGGCTTGTCCTGAAACTCGTGCCGTTCCGGTTTCAACCCAATGGCCGATATCAGTGCCTCCTTGAGCTCATCATCGGGAATACCGCGTCGCAATAGTGGCCGGAACGAAAAACTCTGTTCCTGTCCGAGGCACATATACATTGTGCCATCCACCGAGAGACGAACCCGATTGCAGGTATCACAAAAGTGCTCGGACATCGGCGTGATAAACCCGATCTGGGTGTCCGTGCCAGCGACCTGCAAGTAGCGGGCAGGACCGGCCCCATCGACCGGATTGATCACGGGGATCAGCGGGTAGCGTTCGGCCAGACGCTTCTTGATCAGCTGAAGACTGACGTAGTGGTCGATGGCGTCACGGCCGGTTTGGCCCATCGGCATGGTTTCGATCATCCGCAGGATAAAGCCGTGCTCGATACAGAACTCCAGCACGGATTCGACGTCATCCTCGTTGATCCCCTTCATCACGACCATATTGATCTTGATCGGGGCAATGCCGGCTTCTTTGGCCGCCATCAAACCGGACAGAACCTTGTCCAGTTTACCTTGGGTGATCTGCTTGAACCGCTCGGCATCCAATGTATCCAGGCTGACGTTGATTCGATCGACCCCCGCCGCCTTGAGCGGCACTGCCATCTTGGCGAGGCGGGTGGCATTCGTCGACAAGGCGATATCCCGGATCTGCGGCAGGGCATCGATGCTGCGCACAATATCCTCGAGACCATGCCGCACGAGGGGCTCGCCGCCCGTGATCCGAACATGCTTGAGGCCCATCTCGGCCATAACGCCCACCAGCCGCTCAATCTCGCCGACCGTCAACCAGTGTTCGGGCACTTCAAAGTCATTAAAGCCTTCCGGCATGCAATAAAAACAGCGCAGATCACAGCGATCCGTCACGGAAAGACGAAGATAATTTATCGAACGACCAAACGGGTCCACCAAACTAGTCATAAAACAACCCAATTGAAAAAATGGCAATGCATCGAGGACCTTGGAGGTAATCAGACCCGATACCGGGTCTCTCTCAACGCCCTGGTGCCCTTCGATCGGAAGTCCGTTCCTATCGCGAACGCTCATCCTGTGCGGACGATGAGGCGCCGCTCAGAGCGACTCATCCGAGGCTCATAAGCTCATTGGCGACCCACAAAAGTAAGGGGCCTTAATTTATTATCTGGATTTCCCCCATGTCGGGGGACCCCAAAAGAAGAACCATCAGCAGTCGGAGTACTGATAATTCTCAAGTGAGCTATCATGCAGGAGATCGCTCTATCTCAATGGATATAACGATAGCCGCTCGATTGCACCTTGGCAAGCGGTATCTCTATAAAGATACTTCGCAATCGCGAAAATCACCGCTGCCAGGAGCCGGTTTTACCGCCATGCTTTTCCAGAAGGCGGGTCTGCTCGATCACCATGCCTCGATCAACCGCCTTGCACATATCGTACAAGGTCAGCGCCGCGACCGAGGCGGCCGTCAGTGCCTCCATTTCAACGCCGGTTTGGCCGGTCAAACGACATTCAGCCAGAATGTGGACACCACTACGCGCGGTGTCCGGCGTCAGGGTGACTGCCACCTTGGTCAGCAGCAGGGGATGACACATGGGAATCAGATCCCAGGTTTTTTTGGCAGCCATAATGCCCGCCACCCGCGCCACGGCCAGTACATCCCCTTTTTTATGTCCGCCGGAAACGATCAACGCCAGCGTCTCCGGTTCCATACGAATAAATGACTCGGCCACGGCCACGCGCTCGGTATGCGCCTTTGTGCCAACATCGACCATGCGCGCCGCACCGGTTTCATCAATATGTGTCAACTGCTGTTCCGTCATAAATACCACGCTTCAAAAGGAAAATAATCAACCGGATCGCCCGCCTCAAGGTCTTGGCCAGCGGCGATCAGTGCCACGCCATCTGCCCATGCCACCGAGCTGAGCAATCCTGAATTCTGATTCTGGAAAACAGACAGTTGGGTCTGTCCATCTGCGCCCCGCTCCCGACGCACCCGCACGAACTCCGGCCGATCTCCCGCAGGCCAGGCACAAGCCAACGGCAAACGTATCGCCGGTCGATCGATCTCCGGGTCGGCTCCGAGCAATGCTCGTATCGCCGGGCGAACAAACAGGAAAAAAGTGATGAAAGTAGATACCGGATTACCCGGCAAACCAATAAAGGGCGTCTGAGCAATCACACCGAAGGCCAATGGTTTCCCCGGCTTGAGGAATACACGCCACTGATCGATACGCCCCAGCGCGTTGACCACCCTGCGCACCAGATCAGCATCGCCCACAGACACCCCCCCAGACGTGATCACTAAGTCCGCGCGCCCTGCGGCCTCGGCCAGAGCCGTGCGAAGTGGCGCTTCCTCGTCGGGCAAACAACCCAGATCAAGCACATCCACGCCAAGCCGGCACAGTGAAGCGACAAGCATCGGGTGGTTGGCGTTGTATATTTTGCCTGGCGGCAGTGATTCACCCGGTGCGACCAGCTCATTGCCGGTCGTGAAAACGGCAACCCGAGGCTTGCGAACAACGCTGACCGATGACCGACCAACCGAGGCGAGGAGACCCAACTGGGGCGCATCCAGTCGGGTTCCCGCCGCCAGAATACGTTCGCCCGCACGGCTATCGGCACCCTGAAGGCGCACGCCATCACCGGCATTTATGGATTCGTCAATCTTGATCCAGGCATCCGCCTGCAGGCTGACCGACTCCTGTGCAATCACCGCGGTCGCTTCGGCCGGCAAAATCGACCCGGTAAAGATTCGCATGACGCTATTGATCTTCAGGGGCGGCGGCGCATCGCCAGCGAAACTTTCACCCACAACCGGCCAGCACGTACCGGCCTCAGCGGGTGCGGTCAGCGCATACCCGTCGAACAGGCTGACATCGCGGGGCGGTACATCCACAGGAGCGCATATTTCTTCGGCCAAGAAACGGCCCAGCGCCGCACTGAGGCCGATGGTTTCGGTGTCGGCAATCGCGGTCAACTGAGCCACGAGGCGAAATTGTGTCTGCGCCAGGGTTTCCAAATTCAGTCTCTCAATGCGTCATTCAACAATGGCGGTACATGCCATGATCACACCGTGGGCGGATCAAAATCAGCGAACCATCGCTCACGGGCCACAGCATCACTCTCTCGGGCATCGACCCAACAGGCCGCGCCAGTTGGATCGACCTCCTTCTTCCAAAACGGCGCATGTGTTTTGAGGTAATCCATCATGAAGGAACAGGCCTGCAATGCATCATGGCGATGGGCACTGGCAACGGCAACGAGCACGATCTGATCGGTCGGGTGTAATGATCCCACACGATGAATGATGGTCACGCCTGCCACCGGCCAACGGTTCAACGCCTCGGTGGCCACCCGCTCCAGAGCACGCTCCGTCATGCCCGGATAATGCTCCAGTGTCAGCACCGCAACATCGCGCACATCGTTCATGTCCCGCACCGTACCCAGAAAACAGGCAACTGCACCGACATGCGCACAACGCGCACGCAATTCCGTCAATGCAGCATTCACATCGAAATCGGACTCTTGTACCGAAATTTTCATCAAAGCAGATTACCTTTTAATTTGTCCGGCATTGCGTAGACCAGGCCCGGACATGTCATTTCGGGGCGCCCCGTCTCTTCATGAGGCGCGTCACTTCTGATACCCGGACTATGTCAGCGCCGCTACAGAGCTACGGGCTTTTATCTTGAACTTCATCTGGTTGAACATACATACCCGATGAAAAGTCACATATTAAATCCGGTACAAGTTACCGAAAATCCAACGCGAATCGATCACAAAAGACGTCATCAAGGTGTCAGGATTCCAGCGGAATCATGGGCAAACACCCAGATATTTTAATACCCACATAGAAACACCAGTGCGCAAGGGCATTGTATATTAGACTGCTCTGATGTAGATTTTCAAAGCTCGAAACTTCGTTGATTGAATTTTGTGATCGTAAATCAATACAGATTGATTGACCAACTTTGCAGAAACATGAAGAATGCCGAGTCTCGTTGAAAACGTGAGTTTCTTAAACGTTTAGAAAACAGCGTGCAAAACACAGTTGTCGGAGAATTGTGTTGTTGCCGAGCGGATCGTAATGATCCTTGCAATTGCCTACAGTGCAGGAGTGAGCAATGTCAGAAAATATGATTAACCCCGTACCAGAAGGTACGAACAAAGCAGGTGTCGCGTCGAGTGATCGTCGCAAATTCCTGCGCAAGAGTGTTGCTTTGGCTGCAGGTGGCGCCGCTATTGCTGCGACCAACGCAGCTCAAGCGGATGACCTGAAAACCTGGACTACGCCGTTGAAAAACGAGCCAACCCGCCACATGCTGGGTCGGGGCGTCGTTTCGGTTCCCTACGGCCTTCCGTCCAAGTATGAAAGCGGTGTGGTTCGTCGCAACGTCGGTTGGTTGACCGCCGATACAATCGCGTCAATCAGCTTTACCCCATGGCAGGATTTGCACGGCATCATCACCCCGAACGGCCTGCACTTCGAGCGCTATCACGCGGGCGCCGTAGACGTTGATCCTTCACAACACCACCTCGTGATTCATGGCTTGGTCAAGCAACCCATGATCTTCACCGTTGACGACCTGAAGCGTCTGCCATCCCATACAGCCATCCATTTCCTGGAATGCCCAGCAAACGGTGCAATGGAATGGCGTGGCGTGCAGATGGACTCCATGCAGTTCACCCATGGCATGATGAGCTGCTCAGAATGGACCGGCGTCAAGCTGACCACGCTGATGGAAATGGTTGGTGTTGATCCCAAATCAACCTGGTTCTACGGCGAAGGCACCGACGGTTCCGCCCTGCAGCGCTCCATCCCCATGGAAGGCGCCAAAGACCAGCACGGCAAACCAATTCCAGCCGAATACACCAGCCATTACCAAGACGCAATGGTGTGCTACGCGATGAATGGCGAGGCTCTGCGCCCCGAGAACGGTTACCCGATCCGCCTGTTCGTTCCAGGTTTCGAAGCCAACGTATCGACCAAGTACCTGCGTCGCATCATGTTCGTTGACAAGCCACTGGTTACCTATCAGGAAACCCGTCACTACATCGAAGTTCTGCCGAACGGTGAAATCCGCCAGTACAATCTGGTGAACGAAGCCAACTCAGTGATCAATTACCCCTGCCCTGACTACAAGCTCAAAGGCACAGGTACCTATGAGATCCGCGGGCTTGCCTGGTCCGGCTACGGCAAGATCAAGCACGTTGATGTATCCATCGACGGCGGCAAGAACTGGACTGCAGCCAAACTGGTTGAACCCGTACTGAACAAGTGCCTGACCAAGTTCACCCTGCCCTTCGAATGGAATGGTGACGAACACCTGATCATGAGCCGTGCGACGGATGAAACGGGTTTTGTGCAGCCGACTCTGAAGCAGCTGCGTGAAGTTCGTGGCTTCAACAGCATCTATCACAAGAATTCAATTCAGGTCTGGAAGATCGAAAAGACCGGCGAGGTGAAGAATGTCCAAATCGAAAATGTCTAAGTTGAACCTCGGTCTTGCCGCAATCGCTGTTGCTCTAACACTGAGCAGCAACGCATTCGCCTTTGATACGGCGGCCGACAAAGAAGCACCCAAGGTTTCTGGCGTTGGCATGAAGATTACCGATGCCGCGATCAAGCCATGGGATATCAGCTATTTCTACGATGGCACGAACCTCCCGGACGGCAAAGGCACCGTTAGTGCTGGCGAAAAAATCTATAACAAAGATTGCGCCATGTGCCATGGTGACTTCGGTGAAGGTGCGCACGGTTATCCCAAAATGGTTGGCGATCCGGTAGATCAGTTCGAAGCTTCTGCCAAAGCGGGTGTCGATGCCGTGGGGAACCGAGGCATCAACAACACTTGGGGCAATGCCCCCACGCTGATGGATGAGATCCATCGTCACATGCCTTTCTATGCACCGGGCACCCTGACCGTGGACGAGGCCTATTCAGCAACCTGTTACGTGCTGAACCTGGCTAATATCGTTGACGAAAACTTCGTCTGCGATAAGGAGTCTCTGCCGAAGATCGTCATGCCGGGTGAAAAGCTGTACACAACCAACCTTGGTTCTGACACGCATAACATCCGTTGCATGAAAGACTGCTACAAGGGCACACCAGCCGTTGTACAGAAAGCAGCTTCAATTGGCGACGTGAGCGTCGGCAAGGTCGAAAAGCGCGACACCCATTAATTTGCGCTGATTACAGCCTGATTAAGCAACCCCCGGCCTGGTCCGGGGGTTTTTTATTGCCAGCAATTTCCGCGACAAAAGAACAGGGGGAAATCCCCCCGGACAGATTGCCCATATGTTCACAAGGTAGGGCACTGCCTATCTTCCGACCCCTGAAGCCCGATCAAACGGGGGAGAGGCGCTCAGTCGCGCCACTCATCGCGCTTGATGATCGTAATTTTCTGAACGGTCCCCCCTTCCTTTTGCGAACGAACAGGTTCACCCTCATACACCTGCCCCGACGGTTGACGACGCATGACCACCTCATGAAGGTTTTTGGCAAGCCACAATCCAAAGGTCAAACGTCTCAACAAGGGAACCGCGAGCACGATGCCCATGACATCGGTGATCGGTCCTGGAAGGATGAGAAGCAGACCCGCAACCCATTGCGCGAAAACGCCCATTGCATCGTTGAGTTGTGGCGCTTCTGCGCCTGAAGCACGCATTCGTTGCATTGCCCGGGGGCCGGCCGACCGCATCAACCAGACCCCGATGACCGCGGTAACGACAATCCAGCCCAAGGTGAACCAAAACCCCCAGAGAGCACCCATGGCAACCAGCGATACAATTTCAAGGATGGGAAGCAAAGCAATAAGCGAAAGGGGTCGAGCCATAAGTAACCTTCATTAATCGGGGGGGAATTGCACGTAGAATACCCTGCAGCTAATCTGATCGATACCAATCTGGCGCCGGATTTGAATAAAACAATACATGCATGAATATAAATAGACGATGCGCCCCACCAAGCCCTGTAAGAAATATCCGCGCGACTCGACTATATAAGTTCGGTGAAAACGAATTTGATCTCAAACACCATGCAATGTCGTCCGGTTGCACATACAAACCGAATTGGCCCCGTCATTTTGGGCACGCGACCTTGGAAAGGCTGCTGCCCACCGCCGCCCTCATTAGCCAAGCACTTCGAGTTAGGTCTGAATTTTTATGCTTTTAACAGGTCTCAGTTTGACTGGCTTTTTCAACAATCCGTTCAACTCAAATCACAGTAAGGTGATTCACCCCATGTCGTTCATAAAATTAGTTCAGAACAGCCTGCTCGGGCTGATGTTTGGCCTAGCCTTCACTGGCCCGCAGATTGCTTTTGCCGATGACCTGCTCCCCCCAGAGCAGGCATTTCACGCCACAGCAGAAATTCACGACAGCACGTTGAATCTCACCTATCACGTTGCCGATGGCTATCATCTCTATCAGAACAAGCTCGAAATCAAGTCGGATACCGCCAATCTGGAACTGGGCAAACCCGTCATGCCTGAAGGTGTCATTGACAACGACCCCTACCTCGGCAAACTCATCGTCTATAAAAAAGACTTTGTTGTCGGCGTTCCCATCACAAAGAGCTCACCTGGTCCTGTCACCTTGACGCTTAAATACCAAGGCTGCTCGGATACCCAAGGTGTCTGCTACCCGCCACAGACCCAGCTCATTCAACTGACTTTGCCGACAATGTCTGCACCTACAGCAGCAACAGCAACTACATCCAAATCTGTCAGCCTGGATTCGCTGGCCAGCAACATGGGTGCTGAGGCGAACCAGACGCCACTTGAACCGGATCAGGCCTTCACGCCGAGCATCACCTTCAAGAATGACACCGCTCAGCTGAGTTGGAAAATCGCGAAGGGCTACTACCTGTATCGAGACCGGATCAAAGTCGGACTGGCCAACGCGGACACATCCATCATCGGAACCCAAATCGGCGCGGGCGAAGCAAAGGATGACCCCACTTTCGGCAAGACCTATGTATTCCATAATAGCTTGACTGCCAAAGTTGAACTCAAGCCTGGCGCGTCCAAAACCGCCGTCCTTGTGGCAGGCTATCAGGGCTGTGCTGAACTGGGACTGTGTTACCCGCCGATGGAACGCGCATGGACCATTGATCTTTCATCCGGATCAGTCACACCGCTTTTGCCTGCACCTAAAGTCAGTCTCAAGCCGGTCGCCGATTACCCGAGTTTCACGGGCAATGAAACGAGTGCCACGACATCATCCGCTACGACTTCACCGGCACAGGCGCCACAAAGCCAGACCGATGCCATTACCCACGAACTCAAAACAGGCAGTATCTGGACAATCGTGTTCGGCTTCCTGGTAATCGGACTGCTGCTGGCATTTACGCCCTGTGTGTTCCCGATGATCCCGATTCTTGCCGGCATCATTGCTGGGCAAGGTGAACACATCACGACACGCAAGGCGTTTGTGCTTTCCTTGGTGTATGTCCTCGCCATGGCAATCACCTACACCATTGCCGGGATACTGGCCGGTTTGTTCGGTTCAAACTTGCAGGCAGCATTCCAGAATCCCTGGATATTGAGTGCCTTTGCGGCCATCTTCGTTGCCCTAGCCTTCTCCATGTTCGGCTTCTTTGAGCTGCAACTGCCCTCTGCACTCCAATCCAAGATCATGCAGGTTCAGAACGAACAGCAAGGGGGAACACTCATTGGTGTCGCCATCATGGGGCTTCTCTCTGCCCTGATTGTCGGGCCGTGCATGGCGCCACCCCTGGCAGGTGCGCTGATCTATATTGGTCAGACCGGCGATGCAGCACTCGGCGGCATCGCACTGTTCGCCATGAGTATCGGCATGGGGCTGCCCCTGATTATTGTCGGGACCCTTGGTGGGAAATTTCTTCCACGAGCCGGCGCGTGGATGGATGCCGTCAAGAACGTCTTTGGTGTGTTGATGCTCGGCGTTGCCATCTGGATGCTGGAACGCATCATCCCATCCGTTGTGGCCCAAGTACTGTGGGGTATCCTTGTAATCGGCTCAGCAATCTATCTGGGTGCAGCAGAGCCGATCAAAGCAGAAGCCAGTGGGTGGAGCCGCCTATGGAAAACACTGGGCGTCATCATGCTTCTCTGGGGCGCACTAATTCTGGTTGGCGTGGCTGCGGGCGGGAAAGGCAGTGTCTTTGCCCCCCTCACAGGTCTAAACCTTGGCGGTGGATCTGCTCTGCAGGCTCAGGCCAAATTGAATTTCACGAAAATCAAGAATATTTCCGATCTGGATCAGCAAATAGCCTTGGCTAAAGCTGCTGGAAAACCCGTCATGCTGGACTTCTACGCCGACTGGTGCGTCTCCTGCAAGGAAATGGAGCACAACACCTTCAGTGATCCCAAGATCATCCAGGCGCTTCAGCCCTTTGTCCTCCTCCAAGCCGATGTCACGGAAAATAACGCTGCCGACAAAGCGCTCTTCAAACGTTTCGGTGTTCTGGGGCCACCCACGATCGTGTTCTTCGGCAGCCAAGGTCAGGAGCTCAAGGCTCAGCAGGTCGTCGGTTATGAAAATCCAGAACGCTTCATGACGCACATCGTGGCTGCATCGCACTGATTTGTTGACGAGAGCAAAAGGACCTGCTCCAACACCAAAAACCGCCGCATCAACCGAGTGGCGGATCAACCCGATGGAAATACAGTAGAAAAAGAAAGCCCCGACCTGGTGTCGGGGCTTTTTCTTTACTGCATCGCGACGTCAAGCAATCAACCAAAACGGCCCGTAATATAGTCTTCGGTTTCCTTGCGGCCCGGATTGGTAAAAATAATGTCGGTATGATCAAACTCGATCAGTTTGCCCAAATACATGAACGCGGTGAAATCGGAAACACGCGCTGCCTGCTGCATGTTGTGCGTCACAATGGCGATTGTGAAATCACTCTTCAATTCATGGACCAACTCTTCGATTTTCGTCGTGGAAATCGGATCGAGCGCTGAAGTCGGCTCATCCAGCAGCAATACCTCTGGCTTCACAGCAATTGTCCGCGCGATGCACAGACGCTGCTGCTGACCGCCCGACAAGGCAGAACCGGACTGCTTGAGCTTGTCCTTGACCTCATCCCAGATCGCCGAGCGCTGCAACGCCCACTCAACCCGATCATCCAGTTCGGACTTGGACATTCTTTCATACAGACGAACACCAAAAGCAACATTGTCGTAGATCGACATCGGGAATGGCGTCGGTTTCTGAAACACCATGCCGATCTTGGCCCGCAGCATGTTGACATCCACCTTCGGGCTAAGAATGGGCAAACCGTCCAGCGTCACTTCACCGGTCGCGTTTTGCCCCGGATAAAGATCATAAATCCGGTTAAAAATACGCAACAGCGTCGATTTCCCGCAACCGGATGGTCCGATAAATGCCGTCACCTGCTTGTCAGGGATCTGCATGGAAATATTGTGCAGTGCCTTGAATTTTCCATAAAAGAACGACAAATCACGTATATCGATTTTCGCCGCATCTATTTGACGAATCGATTCCAGTTTATCCATCAAACCCGCCCGGCCCTCTGATTCCTTCAGGGCCGAAGCCATATTCAATCCCATTTTCGGACTGTTGGGTTGAGCATGATCGGACATCGTGGTTGCGGTCATAAATTGGTCTCTACTTCGAAGTAACAAGCTAACTGCTTTAGCGCGACGTGGGCGATTTAAGTGTATATCGCGCAATGATGTTCATGAGGAGCACACTAATCGTTATCAGCAATGCCCCGGCCCAAGCCAGATTCTGCCAGTCTTCATACGGACTCAAGGCATATTGATAGATGACAACCGGCATGTTCGCGATAGGCTGGTTCATATCTACCGACCAGAACTGGTTGTTTAGCGCGGTGAACAACAAGGGTGCCGTTTCACCCATGATACGCGCCGTAGCCAAAAGCACGCCCGTAATCATACCGCTAAGGGCAGCCTTGTAGACAATCGATATGGTCACTTTATACCGTGGCGCACCCAATGCCGCCGCCGCCTCACGCATGGGAATCGGCACGAGTTTCAGCATATCCTCGGTGGTACGCACGACAACAGGTATGACAAGAATGGAAAGTGCAATCGCCCCCGCCCAACCTGAAAAATGGCCGGACGGCTCCACCACCAAGGTGTAGACGAATACACCGACGACGATGGATGGTGCCGAGAGCAGCACATCATTGATGAAACGCACCACACTTGAAAATTTGCTCTTCATGCCAAATTCGGCCAGATAGGTTCCCGCCATGACCCCGATTGGGGTACCAATCAGCACCGCCAGAAAGGTCAACGCTACTGTGCCCACGATGGCGTTCAACAACCCGCCCGACTCACCGGGCGGGGGCGTCATCTGAGAGAACACCGCCCAATCGAGGTAATGGAATCCCTTACCGAACAAAACGGAGAGAATCCACGCCAGCATCGCCAATCCGAAAATCGTGACCATGATCGAAGCGGACAGATTGATGTAATTGATGATTTTGCGAATTTGATACTTGGTCATTTTTTGTGCTGTCCGATGCGGATTAAGTGCTGGTGCCTTCATGGGCACGCTCAAGCATCATCAAAAACCACTTGGCGATGGAAAGAACCAGGAAAGTAATCACAAAGAGAATTAAACCCAGGGCAATCAGCGAGGACATGTGCAGCCCACTGGCCTCATTGAATTCATTGGCCATGGTTGAAGCAATGGTCGCCCCCGGGTAAAAAAGGCCCGCATTCAGCTCCAACGAATTACCGACCACAAAGGCCACGGCCATTGTTTCTCCCATGGCACGCCCCAGGCCCAGAATGACCCCACCGACAACACCCGTCTTGGTATAAGGCAGGACAACCTTCCATACCACTTCCCACGTCGTGGAACCCATGGCGAAAGCAGACTCTTTCAACGTGGTGGGCACGATATCGAACATATCCCGCATGACCGATGCAATAAAGGGAATGATCATGATCGCCAGAACCACCCCAGCCGTAAATATGCTTACCCCGATCGGCGGCCCCTGGAAGAACTGCCCCAGTATCGGCACCTCCCCCAATGTATCGGTCATAAAAGGCTGAATGTAATTGGCGAACCAGGGCGCGAAGTAAAACAAGCCCCACATACCGTAGATAATTGAGGGGACTGCCGCCAGAAGCTCGATGGCAATACCCACAGGACGTTTCATCCACTCTGGTGCCATCATGGTGATGAAAATAGCGATCCCGAAGCTGACTGGCACACCGATGACAACAGCGATCAACGACGTGACCAATGTGCCAATGATCGGGATCAACGCGCCATATTTATTGTTGACGACATCCCAGTCTGAACTGATGAAAAATCCAAACCCAAAATGAGCAAAGGTAGGCCAGGCTTCTTTCAGAAGCATCAGCATGATGCCAAAGAGCACAATCAGAACCAGCGCCGCAAACAAAAAGGAGGAGCCCTTGAACACTTTATCCAACAGGACACCCGCACTCTTGGCGTGGAGTTGCCGATGAAGCGCCATCTGTTCTTCGGGAGTTGCCATTAAAACGCCTTCATTTTCAAATTCATGTTTAGGTTTGCCGGATAGCAAGTCAGCTAATCAAACAAAACTAAACAGTCTCGGTAACACAGAGTGAAACAGGGGCTAGCAAATTACTAGCCCCTGACATTTCAATCAAACTTTTTTTACTTCAGCTTGACGTTTTCAGCCCAGGAAGCTTCGATCAGCTTCTCGACGCTGGCAGGAATCGGAATGTAGTGCAGTTCTTTCGCCTCAGACTGGCCATGATCCATGGACCACTTGAAGAAGTCCAACACAGCCTTAACCTGAGCTGGATTCTCGGGGTTTTTATGCACGATGGCAAAAGTTGAGCCCGTGATCGGCCAGCTGTCGTCGCCCGGCTGATCGGTCAGAACAACGCGGAAAGCCGGGGTATGTTCCCAGTCTGCATGAGAGGCTGCAGCAGCAAAGTTTTCCATGGTCGGTGCAACGCGCTTGCCGGCACTGTTGATCATGTCCATGTACGGCAGCTTGTTCTGCAGCGCGTAAGCGTACTCAACGTAACCGATGGCGCCCTTGATACGGCCAGTATAGGAAGCAACACCTTCGTTGCCCTTACCACCCAGATTGCCTTTAGACAGCCAGTTAACCGTTTTGCCTTCGCCAACCTTCTCTTTCCACTCAGGGCTAACTTTTGACAGATAGTTGGTGAAAATAGCGGTGGTGCCAGAGGCATCAGAACGGTGAACAACAGTGATGTCCATGTTCGGCAGCTTCTTGCCCGGGTTCAATTTCTCGAGCGCCGGATCATTCCACTTGGTGATCTTGCCCATCATGATGTCGGCCAAAACCGGGCCGCTGATGGTCAGCTTGCCTTGCTTGTTACCCGGAATGTTAGCAACAATTACTTCGCCGCCCATGATCAGTGGCCACTGAGTGAGGCCATTCTTTTCAAGGTCTTCAACCGTCATCGGGTCATCAGAAGCGCCAAAATTAACGGTATTGGCGATGATCTGCTTGATCCCGGCGCCTGAACCGACTGATTGGTAATTCACTTCAACGCCAGTCTCTTTCTTGTAGGCGGCTGCCCACTTGGAGATGATTGGGTAGGCGAAGGATGAGCCTGCGCCTGTGATTTTGTTGACTTCGTCAGCCTGGGCAGACAAAGAAAATGCCGCCGCGGCAGCAATGATCGCGCTAGCGATCAGCTTCTTGTTATACATCATCAGTTAATCCCCCGATAAGGTGTGTTTGGATAGCAACAACCGCGCATCAGCACGGTTCCAGACCAGTATCGCAACGGAAAAATGACACTTCATGACAAAACGATGAAGTTTTTATGACAGTCACGAGCCCAGCTCAACTCACAGAAAAGACCAAGACGAAATTTACACTTAAAAACAACAAGATGGCATCACGACGAATCTAAATCCTCCAAGATGAATCAATGACAGTGATCAATGACCAGAATCACCATCGATATCCGATTCATCCGGCATCCACCGGGTTGCTTCATCACGGACAGATGCTTGCGAGACCTTTTTCGACGGTGTTGGCGAAACCGTTTCCACTGGCGCTGCCTCATGCTCAGGATCAGCCGGCGGACGTCGCTGAACCAGGCGCACATTGGCCGAGGTGGGTTGACCCGTTTTGTCCTCGCCAAAGTAGATGGTGGTATGCGGGAAGGGTATTTCGATCCCGGCGGCATCGAAGTGAAGCTTGACCAGCCGGTTGTAGGCACGGCCAACCGACCACTGATCCCCTGGGGTCGTTTTGATCATCACCCGAATATTGACCGAACTCGCGGCCAGTTCCGTCACACCAGGAATCTGAATCGGCTCAAGAATCTTGCCCTTCATCAATGGGTCTGTCATCAGCTCATCGAATGCCGCGCGCAGATGGATGATCGCATCATCGATACTCTCTCGATAGGCAATCCCATACTCCGCCTTGTGATAGGCATAACCGCGCATGAAGTTCGACACCACACCCACGGAAGAAAACGGTACGATGTGATAGGTGCCGGATAAATCACGAATACCCGCTGAGCGGATCGTCAGATTCTCGACTGTGCCGGTGATCCCGCCCGCCGAGACGGTATCCCCCGTATTGATGGCGTTTTCGAGCTGAATAAAGATACCGGTGATCACATCCTGCACCAGTTTTTGTGCACCGAAGCCAATAGCCAGCCCCAGAACACCTGCGCCCGCGAGCAATGGGCCGATATTCACCCCCATTTCGGATAACACCATCATCACGGTCATGGTCACTAAAGCGATGGCTACTACATTGCGGAACAGTGCGAGCAACGTTTGTATCCGTGCCGAAGGCATGTGATCGCGTTCGGCATTGAGCTTCACCTCAATCAGACTCGCAATGACCAGCCAGGCCAGCAAGGCGACCCCCATGACGAACAGAATATCGAACGCACTGCTCAGAAACTGCTGCCCGACAGGAGTTGCCAGCCAACGGTACAGATTAACGACGTGCCAAATTGCCAGAACCGCACTGACGACGGATATCACGATAAGAAGCCTGAACAGCCGCACTATCCAGGGAAGATAGCTATTAAGCCGTTGTTCCAGTCGAGGCAAGCGCATTCGGTGGTGCTCCTTGAGCCGCACCTCCCCCCCGATCAATTGAGTCAGCAACCCGGAAGCCAGAAATCCGGCTGCCAAGGCCAGTAAGCTATACCCCGTGGCTGAACCAATAAAGGGCAAGGCATCGTTCGGGCGGGTCAACCCGACCAGAAAGACCATGCCCACATAACCGACAGCCAGCACGTGCCAAATTTGCGCCAACAGGGTGAGCAACCAACCTGCCAGCCCATTTGTCTGGCGCTCCGAAGCGCGCATCAAGGCGGAACGAATGGCAATCCGCTGGCGCAGAAGTGTGGAAATAGTCACCATAAATGCAATGATTGCCAACACGCCGGTCAGAATCTGGGCGATATCCTCACCCATACTCCGGTGCACAATCGGTACCACCAACATCATGCCGTAACCAACCCCCAGCAATAGCCAGGAGATCCGCCGGGTCCAGAATCGCGCACTCACCGCCGAAATGGGAAACAGACGTAACCCCTCAAAGCTGGGTACCAGAATCAGCCGGAGAATCAGTCGGGCCAGTTCCAGCATCACAAATGCATTGAGAAAGAGTGCCTGATGCTGGGCAAACACCTCTACGCCCCCCGCCAAACTGACCGAGACGGCATTACCCAGGAGGTATATCAAGGCAAGAATCCCCAGCCCAACTGCACCGGCAAAGGTCAGGGAAAGTGCCGCGCGCAGTAAATGCTGACGGTGCGAGCCTGCGGTCGCCCAACGGTTGAGCCGCCCCAACAGGGGACGAAACAGTCTTTCAGCAATCAGCCACAAACCATAGCTCAGGATAATCAGGCTGGCTAAGGGCCAGAGACAAGACCAGAGCTGGTTGAGATCAATCTCGGTGCGCGGACCCTGCATCAGGCGTGTTACCCGCTGATACATTCCCTGTGCACTGTGGCCGATATCCTGGAAAAACCGGGACGTATCCACAGCCATCCGACTCGCCAGGGAGTGATCGACAGGTTCAGCAGGCTGATCTTTTTTCGCGCCACTGCTCTTTGATTGCTGCGCCAACTTGTTGAGCGCATTCACCAATGCATCACGGGCTTTGGGATCATTGAGGACAGCGGCCAACGCGGCGTAATCGACCGGATGCGCAGGCGGTGATTTATCCTGTTGGGCGGTATCCGCTGGCGTGAACGGAAGTGATATCGCCTGTGCCGGCGTCGCAAAGGCCCCGGAAAAAACCGTACACGCCATCAAAAAGCCAAAAAACAGACCCGTAAATTTCATTTAATCCTCACTGGAAACTCAATCAATGCCCGCCCCTGTAAGGAAGCCACCCGCCTGGAGCGCCCCGCTTTCGCAGGATCAGCCCCATTTCGACCACTAAAAACCATAGCATATCGGGCCAGCTCGTACTGCTCAGCCACCCGACTCAGGTGCTCCTTCATGCAACCAGGCATGAATATCCTCTGCCAATCCGGTCGAGATGCCGGGCACCGTGCTCAACTCGGCAACGCTGGCTTGTCGCAGCCCCCGAATGCCCCCAAAGTGCTTGAGCAACACCTGACGACGCTTGGCGCCCACGCCCGGAATCTTCTCGAGGTCGGACTGGGTACGTGCCTTCTGACGACGGGCCCGGTGACCGGTGATGGCGAATCGGTGGGCCTCGTCCCGTACCTGTTGGATCAGATGCAGGGCCGGATCATGTGGATCCAGTCGCACCTCCGATCCGGCCTCGCCGGATTCGGTACGCGGGCGAATCAGCCGTTCTTCACCCGCCCGGCGCTCAACCCCCTTGGCCACACCCAGAATGTAGACACCCGTCACCGCCTGCTCGGTCAGCACGGCCTGAGCCTGCGCGACTTGACCGTGCCCCCCGTCGATCAGCAGCACATCCGGCAAAATGCCGCCTTCCCGCTGGGCACGACCAAAACGACGTGTCAGCGCCTGAGCCATCGCCGCGTAATCATCGCCCGGCGTAATACCCTCGATCGAGTACCGCCGGTATTGATCCTTCTGGGCGCCCTCCACCCCGAATACCACACAGGACGCCACCGT
The DNA here is from genome assembly GCA_035531235.1 of Halothiobacillus sp. Lineage (GTDB taxonomy): Bacteria > Pseudomonadota > Gammaproteobacteria > Halothiobacillales > Halothiobacillaceae > Halothiobacillus. Next base: position 24,441 of record DATKTJ010000030.1, read on the forward strand.
CAATTCCCCCTGAGTATGGGAGATATCGAAACACTCGATACGGTCAATCTTCGTCAGGCCGGTCCACTGCTTGAGGGCTGCAAAACGGGCATCCAGGCCGATACGACTGGCCAGACGTTCATGGGCGGACAAACGGGCATTCTCCGCAGTTTGCGACAGCCAGTCCCGTGCCTTCCCGCGCTGCGGCAACATCAACTCGATTCGATGCCCCGCCGAAGCCGTGAGCACCTCGGCCAGGAATTCAGGGTCCTGGGGCAGCAGATTCAGCAGGATTCGGCTCGGCGGCTCCCGCTCGGTGTAGTACTGACTCATGAATCCGGCAAGAATTTCCGCCGGTTCGCTATCTGCGGGGACGCTCGGGAAAAACGACCGGGTACCGAGATGACGCCCATCCCGAATCGTGGAAACGGCAACCACGCTCAGATTCGAGAGGCACTCGAGCACGATCACGTCTACATCGCCACTGACCCCCGTCATCGTTTGCTGCTGGCTGACGGCCCGCAACTGACTGATCTGGTCACGCCATTGCGCCGCCTGCTCGAAATCGAGGGCGCCCGCAGCCTGCTCCATGCGCAGCACCAGCGAAGCCACCAGAGATTGACTGCGGCCGCTGAGAAACGCCATGGTATCGTCGACGTCCTGACGGTACTCCTCCGGCGTGACGTAACCCACACAGGGCGCCTTGCAGCGCCCGATCTGATATTGCAGGCACGGACGGCTGCGATTGCGGTACACACTGTCTTCGCACTGCCGGACCTTGAACACCTTCTCAAGCAGAATCATGGTTTCACGGACGGCGCTGGGGGCGGTATAAGGCCCGAAATACCGCCCCGGACGCTTGCGCGCACCACGATGGTAAGCGATCCGGGGGTAGGCATCTGCGGTGGACACATAGATCCAGGGGAAGCTTTTGTCATCGCGCAGGAGGATGTTGTAGCGCGGACGATGCGCCTTGATCAGGTTGCTTTCCAACAGGAGGGCTTCGGACTCGGATGGGGTGGCCGTCGTTTCAATGCGTGCGATCTGACGGACCAGCGCCTCGGTCTTGAGGGACTGACGACCGCGGAAATAGCTAGACAATCGCGACTTGAGATTGCGCGCCTTGCCCACGTAAATGACTTCATCGTCGGCATTGAACATCCGGTAGACGCCCGGACGTTCGGTCACGGACTTCAGGAAGGTCAATGAATCAAACACGGTTCATATCCCCTCGCCGGGGCGGCAGTCATTCGCTGAATACGATGCGTCCGGTCTTGACCGCCAGACGCAACAACTCGATATCATTCGACACGCCCAGTTTTTCCTGCAGTCGCACCTTGTAGGTGCTCACGGTTTTGGGGCTGACACACAGCGCATCCGAGATGAACTGATTGGACTTGCCCTCCAGAATCATCATCAGTACCTGCTGCTCCCGGCTGGACAGGGCATCAAAAGGATCCGTGGTTTTGCGCATCGATTGTAGGGCGATTTCCTGGGCGATGCGGGAAGAGATGAAGCGGGTCTTGTTGCGTGCATGGTCGATCGCGGTAATGAGCTCATGCGGCGGTGCGTCCTTGGTGACATAGCCATGAACGCCCGCCTCCAGAACCGAGCGCGCCAGTGCGGCATCTGCCTCGGCAGTCACCGCAATCAGACCAACGTCCGGATAACGCGCCTGAATGCGACGGATCGCTTCCAAGCCGCCCATGCCAGGCATATGGATATCACAGAGGACCACATCCACCTGCTCCGTCTTGAGTTGCACCAGTGCCGATTCGCCACTATCCGCCTCGGCGGTCACGACAATATCCTGCTCGCTCCCGATCAGATGAGCCAAGGCCTTGCGAACCATCGTATGGTCATCAACAATCATGACGCGAATCATCTGTGTTTGCGCTCCCACAACGTCGGGCCACCCATCGCGCGCTCCATCGGCTTCGACCGACCGGTCATCAAACATCCTTCCATTGAGTATAGGGGGTTTGAACCAAGGCCACATTATAGTAGCGCGGATCGCCCGACACTTCGTCACCCGCCCACGGGGGTAGCATGACAGCCTGATCCGTCGAATCCAGCTCGACCTCCGCGACAATCAGCCCGGCATTCGCGCCGAGAAACTCGTCGATTTCCCAAAGCAATCCACCAAAATGCACATGGTGACGCCATTTATCGATCACGGCGCCGGAACAAAGATGATCGAGCATATGCTGGGCGTCATCCAGCGGGATCGGGTATTCAAACTCATCACGCGCAATCCCGATGGTCATGCTCTTGATGTTCAAAAAAGCGTCCGGGCCGGATATCCGAACCCGTACAGACGCGCGGGAACCACCGGACAACGTGGTCAGATATCCCTGACGTATCTGTCGAGATTCCGTCACGCTGGTGCGCCACGACGCATCGGTCAGCAGGTATTTCCTTTCGATTTCTTGTGCCATCTTCGCCTCGCAGTGTGCTGCCTCGATGGACTCAGAACCGGATCAGCGCCGAGCCCCAGGTAAACCCACCACCGAATGCTTCCAGCAAAATCATGTCGCCTCGCTTGATCCGGCCATCGCGAACTGCGGTATCCAGTGCCAGAGGGACCGACGCGGCGGAAGTGTTCCCATGCCGATTGACCGTCACCACGACGCGATCCATGGGCAAATCCAGTTTGCGCGCTGTCGCCTGGATAATGCGGATATTGGCCTGATGCGGTACCAGCCAGTCGATATCCTGATAGGTCATCCCAGCCGCTTCCAGGGTTTCGTCCACAATTCGGCCCAAGGTATTGACGGCCATCTTGAAGACTTCATTGCCGCGCATCTCGATAAATGCTGTGCCATCGGCCAAACGCTCAGGATCGGTATCCGGACCAGGCTTAACCGTGGTCAGCAGGGACTCGTAGGCGCCATCAGCATGGATATGGGTACTGATGATTCCCGGTTCGTCGCTCGCTTCCAGCACCACGGCACCGGCGCCATCGGCAAATAGAACACAGGTTCCACGGTCCTGCCAGTTCACGATCCGCGATAATGTCTCGGCTCCGATAACCAGGGCACAGCGTGCCGAACCGGTTTTGATGAATTTTTCCGCCACACTCAAGGCGTAGACAAAACCTGTACACACCGCCTGAATATCGAAGGCGGGCGAGCCATGGATGCCCAGTTTTTGTTGCAACAGGCAAGCAGTCGAGGGGAAGACGCGATCCGGGGTCGTGGTCGCCACGATCAGCAAATCGACGTCCGCCGGCGTTTTCCCCGCCGATTCCAGGGCTCGCCGCGCAGCCGGTTCTGCAAGATCGGAAGTCAGCTGCCCCTTCTCGGCGATATGTCGTTGCTCAATACCGGTTCGTTCGCGAATCCAGGTATCCGAGGTCTCGACCATTTTTTCCAGATCCTGGTTGGTCAGAATCCGTTCGGGTAGATAACTGCCCGTGCCCGTAATACGCGCGTGAATCATGCCGTTTCCTTTTCATTCAGCAACTGTCCCAATCTGAGATCAATACGGCGAGGGACATCTTTCTCAATCTCCCGTAGCGCCACGCCCAGTGCGCTGACAAACGCCGCAACATCTGCACCGCCATGGCTCTTGATGACAATGCCTTGCAGGCCCAACAGACTGGCGCCATTGTATCGACCGGGATCCAGACGATTCTTGAGCCGCTTCAAAACGGGCATCGCACCGAGGGCAGCCGCCTTGGACAACAAGGTACGATTGAATTCCTCGCGCAAAAATTGCGTGATCATCTTCGCCAGGCCTTCACTGGTTTTCAGCGCCACATTCCCGACAAAACCGTCACAGACCACCACATCCGCCGTGCCTCGGTAGATATCATCCCCTTCCACAAAGCCGATGTAGTTGACGGGTCCATCTTCCAGAAGCGCTGCGGCCGCTTTAACCGTATCGTTACCCTTCATCGCCTCGGCGCCCACGTTCAACAAACCCACCTTGGGCGCCGGATTGTCATCGTAGGCCTCGACCAGTACCGAGCCCATGACCGCGAACTGGAACAGGTGGTCGGCGTTACACTCGACATTGGCCCCCAGATCCAGCACATGCGTATGACCGGTCATGCTGGGCAATGCCGTACAGATAGCGGGCCGATCAATTCCGGGGAGGGTTTTCAGCACAAACTTGGCAGTCGCCATCAAGGCGCCGGTGTTTCCCGCACTCACGACGGCTTGCGCGGCGCCATCCTTGACCAGATCAATGGCCAAACGCATCGAAGATTTCTTCTTGCTACGCAAGGCGACCGCCGGTGATTCATCCATCGCCACCACTTCTGGCGCATGAACAATCGTGAGCTCATCCCCTTCGGTCAGGGCGTGCTGCGCCAACTTCTGACGAATCAGGGTTTCATCACCCACCAAAAACAGCGTGACGCCGGGGTGTTCGGTCTGAAAGCGCGCGGCAGCAGCCAGCGTCACCTCCGGACCATGGTCACCACCCATTACATCAATTGCAATTCGTACATTCATGGACAATGCCAAGCCTCAAAATACCGTGCCTGACCAAATCATTTCCAAGGTTTTGCCAAACCCCACCCGCGCGGCGGCATCAAAACTCGGGAGATCGAGCACTCAGCGGGCCAGAAACGATTCGCCGGACAAAACAAAAACCCTGCGCGCAGAGCACGCAAGGTTACTTTATTTCCGCATCATCGCCGAAGTCGGGGATCAGGCTTCTGAGGTGATTTTTTCGGCAATCACACGCCGGCCACGATAGAAGCCATCAGCCGTCACATGGTGACGGAGATGGGTTTCACCGCTGGTCGCATCAACCGACAGCGTCGGCTTGACCAGGGCATCATGGGTACGACGAGAATCACGCTTCGCACGACTCTTTTTGTTTTGCTGAACAGCCATTTTCTAAACTCCTAACAAAAAACACACGCTCCAGGGAGCACGTTAAAACCAAAAAATGCACACACAATGCGGAACAAACCGGCACCGGTCACAAGAAAATATTTACGGATCGGTCGGATCATCCGACTGATGCCATTGCTGCGCGAGCGCTGCAAACGGATTGGGACGATCCGATTCGATGACTTGTTCAGGTGCGTCTGATGCTTCCTGCCATGCCGGCCGACATTGATGATCATGCATCGCCACGGTAGGCATCGACATCAACACCTCATCTTCCAGCAGGCTGGCCAACGACACCATGCCCTCCTCATCGATCAGCACCGGCTCGCAGTCATCCATCACATGCTGCGCCTGTTCGTCGTTATACACGAACTGCAGTGTGGACGAACCGACGACCGCCACCGTCATGGGTTGCAGACATCGCGAACAATCCAATTCGACATCAGTGCGGACGTCGATATCTGCCAACAAATCACGCCCCGCGTTGCGATAGAAACGCATCTCAAAGTTCAGAAGCGTTTCAGGCGCCGCGCGGGGCACCAAGGGGGACACCCGGGGCAAATCCGCAGCCAGCACGGCTCCGCTGAATTCCCGCTCGGCATCACAAGCAGAACGAACCCCCAAACTCGGCAATCCGGCCGCGGACTGCACGCTCACCGCAGCGACAGAGTTATCTACGGCGGTTTTAAGAATCATGCCTGCTTACCCAACTTACAAGAACGCATCGAAATGCCACGCCAGAATCGTATAATATTAGCGATTTATTGCTCGCGGCGCAAAGTGAATATGCAAAAAACCCCGAACCTGATTCTCGCCTCTTCCTCAGTTACCCGTCGCAATCTGTTGGATCAGCTCCGCATTCCCTACGAAATCGATAAACCCGAGATCGACGAAACCCTGCACGCTGGTGAAACGGCGCAAGCCGCTTGCCTGAGACTAGCTCAAGAGAAAGCGATGCGTGTGTCGAAACGTCATCCCGTTGCGGTTGTCATTGGATCGGATCAACTCGTCGAATCAGGAGGCAGAATTTTTGGCAAACCGGGCCATGCGGACGGTGCTCAAGCCCAATTGCAGTCTCTGTCGGGCCAACGTATCAACTTTCATGTCGCTGTGGCCGTTTTCGCCCCCGACGCCCCCCCCCAACTCTGGCACGAAGTCGTCGTGGTGCAAATGCGCACCCTAAGCAACGAGGAAATCAGCCGATACATCCAACTCGAAACCCCCTTCAATTCGGCCGGCAGCATGAAATCCGAGGGGCTTGGCGCCACCCTGATCGATTCCATGCAGTCACGGGATCCTTCCGCGATTCTGGGCCTGCCGCTGATCGCAACTGCGCGCATGCTGAGGGAAGTCGGTATTGATCCGCTCCGACAAGCGCTGGGCAAGTAGCGATTTCCTTCGCCGCCACGATCAATCCGGCACAGTTTCCACCCCTTCTGCAGTGTGTTCAGCCCGTGCGGCTATGCGGGCCGTATGTCGAATTCTGCCCCACGCGAGCGCAGTCATACCCACCGTAACAACCCCACCGAAACCATAGGCGACTGTCACCGAGTCCATGCCCACTGCGACGGCCAGGAAATACAGGCCCGCCATACCCAGCATGGCCAGATTCTCAAACAGATTTTGTACCGCTAGCGTCCGACCGGACCCGATCGTTTCATGACCCCGCTCCTGAAGGAGCGCATTGAGTGGCACGACGAAATATCCGCCTGCCATACCCACCCCGACAAGAATGATCGCCGCCATCTCGAAACTGTGCATCGGGGCCAGCAGGATGACCAGCGGCCCCAACAACACCCCACCCACCAAGGCTCGGTTGACCTGCGCCACCCGCACCAGGAATGCAGCCAGACCCGCGCCCAGCACAATGCCAATAGAAACCAGGCCCATCAGGTTTGCGGGTGCCTGATTATCCAGGATATTCAGTGCCGCAGGCACCCAGGCGAACATTAACAGACGCAGCGATGCGCCCATTCCCCAGAAGAGGCTTGTCCCCATGATGGAAAAACGGGCATCGTGATTGCGCCACAGGACCGCCACATTGCCGACGAATATCTGCGGGAGATGGCGAATATCGCCCAGCGACACGGCACGAATCACTGGCAAGGTCGGTATACCCAGGTTGGCCGCGGCGGCCAGGAGATAGAATCCCGCTGCAACCTCAACCGCCAGAAGGACAGATTGATCCGTCAACCACCCGCCGGCGAGCACGCCCAGCAAAATCGCTGCAATAGTCGAACCTTCCAACAGACTATTGGCCTTGACCAGATAACTTTGGGTGACCAGCTGCGTCAGGATGCCGTATTTGGCGGGCGAGTAGATCGCCGCCCCCACCCCGGCAACGGCATATCCCAACAGGGGATTGACACCGACCAGAATCAGGCCTGCACCCGCCAGTTTCACCAGATTGGCGTGGAACATGACCCGGCCCTTGGAAAAGGCATCGGCAAAGGGACCGACATAGGGCGCCAGCAGAATGAAGGCCAGCACAAAAGCGACCTGAAGCAGCGGTAGGAGGAGCGAGTCCCCGCCTGAAGTCTGCTTCAACAGGGCGATGGCCGCCACGAACAGCAGGTTGTCCGCCATTGCCGACAAGAACTGCGCGCCCAGCAGGGCCGCCATGCCACGTGACAGCAATCCCTGCGCAGGCGTTGAGGGTAAGGAACTCATGCTGCCGTCTCCGCAAGTTGCTTGATCCGAACATAATCCGACTTGCCCGTGCCGAGCAGCGGAATGGTTTCTACCACGACGATTCGGCGTGGAATGGCCAGTTCAGGCTGGCCGAGACGGCGACAGGTCTCGGTCAGTTGCGCCCGAGTCAGAGCCGGGTCAGTCGTCAGTAGCACGATCTGCTCTCCGCGCTGGGCATCCGGGACATTGGTCGCGGCATGTTCCGCATACGGCGCGGCTGCCCGGGCAATGGCTTCGACCGTTTCCAGCGACACCATCTCGCCGGCCACCTTCGCAAATCGTTTCAGGCGCCCCAGGATGGTGACAAAGCGCTGCGCATCAATCGACACGATATCGCCGGTACTGTACCACCCTGCCCCCAGACCTTCGACCTGCGGCGGCTCGATCACGCCGGGGGCTTCATAGCGGAGATAACCGGTCATCAGATTCGGCGCACGCACGCAAAGCACACCGCCCTGGTCGATGCCCGGCACGGGCTGCAAACGTGCCTCGATACCGGGTAGCAGCTGGCCGACCGTGCCGGTGCGATACGCCATGGGGGTGTTGACGGCCAACACGGGCCCCGTTTCGGTCACCCCGTAGCCTTCGAAAATCCGCAGGCCGAATTTTTCATACCACAAGGTGCGTACAGCATCGTTCAGCTTCTCGGCGCCAGAAATCACATAACGCAATTTGTGAAAATCGTAGGGATGCGCAAATTTTCCATAATTGGCCAGAAAGGTACTCGTGCCGAACAACAAGGTGCAGTTGCGATCATAGGCGATCTCCGGCACCAATTTGTAATGCAGCGGAGACACATGCAGAAAGACCCGTGCGCCCGTCAGCAGGGGAAGAAGCAACCCACCCGTCAAACCAAACGCATGAAAGATTGGCAAAACATTCAAGACCTTGTCCGCCGGCGTGAGGTCAAACACGGATTGCACCTGCGCCACGTTCGCCATCAGGGCACGATGCGACAACACCACGCCCTTCGGTCGCCCTTCGGAACCGGAGGTAAACAAAATCGCCGCCGGATCTTCGGCACTGGCGACATCAGGCACGGCACGCGCCGGAAACCAGCGTGCAAAGCCCAGCAACCAGAGTCGATCCCGCCAACCGATCTGCGCACGCAGATCCTCGATATAAATCACCCGAACCTCGGGCATTTCTGTAAATAACCCCGTCAACCGGGCCTGCTCCAGAAAAAACCGCGAGGAAATGACGGTTCGCACCTGCGCCGTATGGCAGGCCGAGGCAATGCCGACCGGCCCCGCGCTGTAATTCAACATGGCGGGGGTTCGCCGTACCGCATTGAGCCCCAGAAACAAGGCAACCGTCACGGCCAAATTCGGCAGTAACAGGCCAATGGCTTCACCTTCCCGACTCGCCCGGGCCACAACGCGCCCCAGCACAAGAGCCATGGATTGAATCTGGCCATAGCGATATTCCGACGCCTTGACGTCTTCGAGCACGTCCCGGCCTCGGCCAAACGTCCGGGTCGTTGCCAGATAGGCCTGCCATATCGTTTGCTGTGGCCGCGAGGCAAAGAGCATCTGCTGCATGATTGATCGCATGGCTTGGCCGGCATCAGAGCGCCGCTCTCGCGCCGTCGGCGCCTGGGAAAGCTCGATCCGGGTGACCGGAAGTATCGTCAGGGTCACCCGAGGAAACAGGGCTTTGGGCTGAACCGCGGACATCCGGCTAAAGTAACTCCGCTTCAGACCGTCCAGACGCACGGGGATGATTTCCGACTGGCTGCGTGCCGCCAGCATGGCCGGCCCGTCATACACCTTCATCAATCCGCCCGTATCGCTAATTCGCCCTTCCGGGAAAATCACCACCGGTCGGCCCTGAGACAAGGTCTTCAGCACGGTTTTCATCCCGATCGGATGCATCGGATCGACCGCGATGGTATCCACCAGTTTCAATCCCCAGCGAAACCAGCGATTACGCATGACACCGGTGTGCACCACAAAAACAGGATCGACCGGCAAGAACACGCCGATCATGAGACCATCGAGATAGGACTCGTGGTTGGCCACGATGAGCTGTCGCCCGCCCCAGCGTACATTGCCCCGATCCTGCACATCGATCCGAAACAAAAACCGAAGCACACCCCGCAACACGCAGCGAATCATTTTTCTGATCAAAATTTTCATTGGCTATTCATCCTTGCTGTTGTTCATCATTGATGGGGGTTCTTTGCACGCCGGGATCAATCCACCCGTCGCGACTGCTGTGCCTGAACGAAATCGGCCATCTGCGTAAAGGTTCGCAACAGCAGATCTGCATTGATTGAGAGAAATACTTCCTTGCCACGCTTTTCGCTCGTCAACAATTCGGCAGCCCGTAACACCTGCAGGTGATGGGATACCGCGGTACGGGACAAGGGCGTAATCGCCACGATTTGCGAGATGGTGAGCTGTTCGCCGGGATCGAACAACAGCAGAATCCGTTGCCGATGTTCGTCGCCCAAGGCGGTGAAAATCCGGGCCGTATCGGCCCAGCTCTCCGGAATGACTTGTTGGTAATCTGTTTTCATAACTACGATATTAGTTATTTAGTTTCTTGTGTCAACCCCCCTGCCCCACATTGACACCGAAATGAGGTGACGCTGACATCCAGGCACCCTCGCGACGCCAGATTCAAGCCAGAGATAACAGGCTCACGAGAAAACGGTGGACGCAAAAAAACGGGGCACCCCTTCGAGCACCCCGTTCCTTATTCCGATCAATACCAAGGAAACCCGGCCCTGCCGGACGTCACCTCAGCGCGGACGTCACCCGTGTTGGCAATGCTGGCCTTGTTTCTCGCCAAACTTATGGCCGCCATGATGCTTGAATCGCTGTGCCATATCGTCCAGCACCTTGCGCTGATTCTCATCCAGGGCACTGCGCAGATTCGCCGTCGCGGTGCTCAAGACCGCCATGCGCTCAGCCATCGCTTTCATGCGGTCTGCCCGGAACTGGGCGATTTCCGCAGCATTCGCGGCCTTGGGGCGTTGCACGTGTTCCGGCATCATCGCCAGACGCGCGGATTCATACTGCTTCCAGACCGGTTCCTGCGCGGCGGTAATCTGAAGCCGATTGGCCATCTCGTGCAATCTGACTTCGACATGCCGCTTCCGCTCCACCCGCATTTTCTCCCAACGCTCCGGTGTCATCGGGCCCGACATGCGCTCATGCATGCCCCCCTGCATCATCTGTCCGGGCTGGGCGGCGGGCTCCTCAGCCCGGACATTTTGGCTCATCGACAGGCCCCACAAAACGCATGCCATCAGGGCGAGTCCTAAGCCCATTCGGGACGGAACACGGGTGGCCACTCGATACGACTGATCATTCAAATGCTGGTTCATGACAAACTCCTTCGGGATAGACAAGACAGGTAAACACCTACGGCACTCATCTAACCCCATGGATGTAAACTTGCCACGACAAGCCAGCCTTGATTTGTAAACAGCTCGTCAGGATTTTGATCGGCACCCGTTACATCGACTTTTGGCCGTGTCCACTACGTTATGATGGCAGCGAACCACGGCTTAATCAGGAACATGCGCATGTCGAAAACACTTCTGGTCGTCGATGACGACCCCGATCTTCGCAGCTTGTTGCACGACTATCTCACCGAACAGGGCTACCGCGTCCTCGAAGCGGGCGACGGCAGCGGCATGTGGGCACAACTTGCCAGCAACCCGATCGACCTGATCATTCTCGACCTGATGCTTCCGGGCGATGACGGGTTAACGCTCTGTCGCAACGTGCGCGCCCGACAGCAGACCCCCATCCTGATGCTGACCGCGCGCGGGGATGAAATGGATCGCATCATCGGATTGGAAATGGGCGCCGACGATTACCTGCCCAAGCCGTTTCACCCCCGGGAATTGCTCGCCCGAATTCGCAGCATCTTCCGCCGGGCCGAACACAGCGGCAGCCAGCCGGCCCGTCACCTGAGCTTCGGCAATTGGACACTGGATCTCGGCGCGCATCATCTGGTCGGTGCCGACCAGGTCGTCGTCCCGCTGTCTACCGGGGAATTCCGCCTGCTCAAGGCACTGGTCGAACATGCCAACACCGTGCTGTCCCGAGATCAACTGATGGATGCGCTGGCCGGACGGGAATCTGACCCGCTTGACCGAACCATTGACGTCATGATCAGCCGCTTGCGTCGTCGGCTCGGTGATGATGCCCGTGAACCGACCCTGATCAAGACCATCCGCAACGAAGGTTACATCCTCACGGTGGGTCGATGACGGAACAGCGGATTGTGTCGAATCCACCGCAGCCACGAATCGGACTGCCCTGGCCGCGAAGCCTGTTCGGACAGATTCTGATAGCGCTGTTGCTGGGCCTGATTTCCGCCCTGGCGCTGAGCTTCGGTTTGCTCCTGCATGATCGCGCCCGCCTCGGCGACCGCTTGCTGGGGAATTATGCCGCCCAGCGCATTGCCGAGATCATCGAGTCATTGGACGAAACGTCCCCGCTTGAGCGCCGCCCCTTGGCGCGCCTGTTGAACGCCCCACCGACCCGACTACTCTTCAAGCAACCCTGGCGCACGCCAGGGAACGAACCCGATGAACCCTATGAAAATGAGCAAAGCCGTCTGTTTGCCCAACGCTTGCGTCAGGCGCTGACCAGGCCCATTTCCATCCAAGTATTTGCTGCCCGCCGCGATGGGTACGCCCGACGTACCGCCCAACGGTGGCCCATGTCCGCCAGTCCCTTTGAAATTAGCGCCCCCTGGCAACTCGGGCTTAATGAGCCGGAACGCCGTGACAATGCCCGCCGCGTCATCCACTATCTCTTGATTCAGGCACGCCTCTCCGACGGCACGATCCTCACCCTGAGACATGCGCTTCCCCCGCCGATGCGTTGGCCATTACAAGCCATGGGCTGGCTATTGTTACTGGGATTGATCGTCATGATCAGCATCGCTTGGGCCGTTCGACGGTTAACCCGCCCCTTGGCGGCCCTGGCCGATGCCACCGCCAATCTGGCACACAATCTGAACCAACCGCCTCTAGCAGAAACCGGCCCGACCGAGGTTGCCCGGGCGGCGCGAGCCTTCAATCAGATGCAGGAGGAAATCCGCCGGATGCTCGAATCCCGCGCGCAGGCACTGGCGGGCGTATCCCATGATCTGCGCCTACCCATCACACGCTTGCGTTTACGGGTGGCCACCCTGCCGGATGAACTGCTCAAGCAGAAAATTGAAACCGATCTGACGGCCATGGACGAGATGATCGGCCACACCCTCGCCTTTTTGCGCGCCGGCACCGAAACCGAATCGATGCAGCGACTCGATCTCAACGCCCTGCTGGACGCCATTTGCGACGATATGGTTCTGCTGGGTGCGCTCATTCATCGACATGGTGAGGCCAGCAAACCCATTCGTGCACGCCCACAGGCGCTGCAGCGCGCGTTGCAGAACGTGCTCGACAATGCACGACGGTATGGGGGCGGCGAAATGGATGTCCGGCTCGAGGAAACGAGCAATGCCGTACGAATCTATGTGGATGATTATGGCAGCGGGATTCCGGCCGCCGAACGTGAACGGGTATTCGAACCCTATGTGCGGCTTGAGTCTTCTCGAGCGCGCCATACCGGCGGCAGCGGCCTCGGCCTCGCCATCGCACGGGCTATCGTGCGGGCCCACGGCGGCGACATCCTGATTTACCCACGCCCGGCGAGCGACACCGGGACAACCGGCACCCGCGTTCAGATCGAGCTCCCCCGAGAAATAAAAAAAGAAATCACCCGCGCCTGACCGAGGTTTACGCTCACCCCGGCTGACGAACCAGCAAAACCAGAACCTCGCAATGATCGGTATGCGGAAAAATATCGAACATCTGCGCCCGAACCGGAACGAAGCCCGTCAGCATTCGGATGTCTCGGACCAGACTTTCGGGGTTGCAGCTCGAATAAATCAGCCAGTGCGCCGGCGAATCTGCAAGGAAGGCGCATAGCTCCGTCCCCAACCCACGCCGAGGCGGATTGACGATCACCAGCGGAGGGACATCCGATCGACCCCGCACGAACTCATCGGCCGCCAGCGCGCGGAACCGTACTTGCTCCAGACCCCGTTCCCGTGCCGTCAGCTCGGCACTGGCAATCGCTTCCGTGCTCACTTCGATGCCAGTGATCGGCCCAGGAACGACCTGGGCCGCATGCAGGGCAAACCCACCCACCCCGCAAAACATATCCCATAAACCGGCGGGCGCGATCTCGGCGATCCAATCCCGCGCCGTGGCATATAAACGCTCGGCCACGGCACTGTTGGTCTGGAAGAAACTGCGGGGACGCACATACAGCGGGAGCTCGTTGAGCCACATGGTCAGGGTTTGCCGCTCCGTCAACGGAATCTCCTCAGGCCCTTCAATAATCGCCTGATGAATCGGCTGAATATTGGCAGACACCACCCCCAGATTCGGCAAATCGGCTTGCAATTGCGGCAGATGACGGCGGATTTCCGGCAAGGCCTGCGGCGAACGCAGCACAAAACGCAGCATCAATTCATTGTCCCGTTCGGAATGCGTCAGCAGGACATGCTTTAGCTCGCCCTGCCGCCGCGCTATATCGTACGGAGGCAGCCGGGCCGCCCGGATCAACGACATGATCGGTGCGAAGGCCGCCTGAATCGCCTGCGGGTAAAGTGGGCAGCCGGTCAGATCGACGCCCGCGCCGGTGACACCCCCGTCGAGAATACCCAGAACGGGCGCATCGCAGGAACCCGACACCACCATTTTGGCCTTGTTGCGAAACCCCATCTCGGCACTGGCGACCGATGGCAACCAGTCGATGTGGGAAAACTCGGCCAAGGCAGCGACACAGCGGGCCTGCTTGTCGACCAACTGCGCGTCATACGGCTGCGCGATGCGGGTACAGGAACGGCACAACCCGGATTTGAAATAGGCACACAACATCAAGCATATATCCAGAAGGGAACACGACGATCCAGGGAGCTGCCCACCGGAAGAATCGCCTGAGTTTTTGATCATGAGCAGCAACAGCATCGCTAGTTTACAATGACCAAAACCCACGCACCGAGAAACCCCATGTCCACGCTCATCAAAGCCCGTGCCCTGCTAATCGGCGACCGACTAGACCTGCGGGCACTGGAAGCCACCGAACGACTGGCCAGCTCTCCGCTCACCATCTCGGTAGGCGTACGCGGAAGGGCCGTTCTATTCAGATTCGGCTCGATCGTGCTGTTTGATGTCGATGCCGTGGAAGAAGCCACGTTCCTCCATCAAATCCACCCCTTTATCAGCGAACCCCAAGCAACGCCCGGGGTGGAAATCCTCGAACTTCGTCTGACACCGGATGCCACCGAAGGGATGGACAAGAACGTTCTGGTATTACACGACTGGTCGATCGGCCGACTCCAGGTCGTTGCCGACGTCATGGCCAAGAGCAGTATTCTCAACCTGTACGAGAAACAGGTGGCGGCCAGCTTCGATTTGATCGAACCCTTGGCAAAAGAACTGCAGCAAAGCGGTCGCGGATCGCGGCGCTCGCGGAATCTCATCCGGCACATCGGCACGACCCTCCTCACCCAGCATCGGTTGGTTGGGCGAGCAGAAATCATTGAAAAACCCGAGTTATTGTGGGAGCGCCCGCAACTCGAGCCCCTGTTCCTCAAGCTTGAGGATGAATTCGAACTCAAGGAACGCGCCCACGCACTCGAACGCAAGCTCGACCTGATCACCCGCACGGCCGAAACCCTGCTCGACCTGCTGCAGGCTGATCGGGCGCTCAAGGTCGAGTGGTACATCATGATTCTGATTGTGGTCGAAATCAGTCTTACCCTCTACGAACTGTTCGTTCGCGGCCACACGGGTCTGGGTTAAATTCGACCCTAGACATGCACACTCTGGAACAACTCAAAACCGGACAACTGGCCGGCACCCAACGACTCAAACTGGCCTGCGGTCTCAAGACATTTCCTCGCGAAATCTTCGATCTGGCCGATACGCTGGAAATTCTCGACCTATCCGGGAATGCCCTGTCCGTTCTGCCGGACGATCTACCCCGGCTCCACCGGCTGCGGGTCCTGTTCTGCTCCGACAATCGGTTCACCGAACTGCCGGAAATCCTGGGCCAATGCCCCCAGCTCAGCATGATCGGATTCAAGGCCAACCGGATTCACACCGTATCCCGCAAGGCATTACCCCCGACACTGCGCTGGCTCATCCTCACCGACAACCGGATCGAGGAACTCCCCGCCGAGATCGGGCAATGCACCCCCATGCAAAAACTCATGCTGGCCGGTAATCGACTCCATACCCTGCCGCAGGAACTGGCCAACTGTACCCGACTGGAACTCCTGCGCATTTCTGCCAACCAATTCAGCGAACTACCCGCCTGGCTGACGGCGATGCCGCGCCTTGCATGGCTCGCCTATGCCGGCAATCCTTTCTGCGCCGAACAGGAAACAACCGCGCTGAATGACATAGCCAGCACCGCTATCGATTGGGGTGAACTCCAGCTCGCCCAGTGCCTGGGCGAGGGCGCCTCCGGCGTCATCCATCAGGCGACCCACCTCGGCCAGGCGGGCAAACGGCCGGTTGCCGTAAAACTGTTCAAAGGGGCGATCACCAGCGACGGCCTGCCGCTCAGCGAAATGACCGCCTGTCTCAACGCCGGTGCCCATCCGAACCTGATTCCCGTGCTGGGCAGGATTCAAGCCCACCCCAGCAGCGCCCACGGTCTCGTCATGGCGCTGATCGACCCGGTATTCCGTAGTCTGGCAAATCCGCCCAGTCTGGATTCATGCACCCGGGACTGCTACGCACCGGACACCCGTTTCGATCTGAATGCGGTGTTACAGATCGCCCTCGGGATCGCCTCGGCAGCCCGGCACCTGCACGCAGCAGGCATCCTCCACGGCGATCTGTATGCGCACAACATGCTGCATGATGATCGGGGCGAAATCCTGTTGGGTGATTTCGGGGCCGCCTCCCTACTCCCGGCTGATGCTCCCGATCTGGCCCATGCGCTACAGCGCATTGAAGTGCGCGCTTTTGCCTGTCTGCTGGAAGAATTATTGGCACGAACGGGGGCTGTTGACGAAGGGGCGGAAGATACGCGGGCTGCGCTTGTTCGGCTTCAGAACGAAGTCATGCAGGAAAATACAAGGGAGCGTCCCTTGTTTGTGGAGATCGAACAACAATTGATTGATCTGCTGCGCGCCGTGCAGATGCCAAATTCCCAACGGGCATCATGAATCGTCGCCACAGCCCGCGAGATTGCCTGACAAAGCAAGTACTGGCTCGAATTGCCGATTTGCGGGGACTGGCGTATGTTCGAAACCGCATCAGGATCGATGCCCCCCACAGCGACACCCATACAACATCGTCACTACCGCTCCAAGGAACTGTTCAGGATGAGTCCTAGCACCGATCAGACACCGGATCAAAACCTGGCCCCCAATACCCAGACCAAAATCAGAATGTTGGCGAGTCGCTGGTATCGGTTTAGTCGAATGGGCCTGTGGTTTCCGCATTTCCCCCTGACCCTGGCCGTGGGACTGGTGGGTCTCGCCCAACTTTTGCCCTCCCTGAGCGGGTTGGAACAATTTGCCACCCTACCCAAAGACTACCTGAACAATATCCAGAATCTTGGTGCAAGCTACGACAGTCTCGCGATTCGAGGGGTACCCACCGGACTGATCGGCGGGTTGCTGATCGTCATGTCCGTAGGTCTGCTGTTCCGATCAAGATTGGCATGGACCCTGGTCTTGCTGATGACACTCGCCGTCGTCATCCTACAGATTCTGCCCGGTGCCGCCTTCCATCCCTGGCTATTTGGGTTCGACGGTGCCCTGCTGATCGCCTTGATTCTGTCCCGAAGCACTTTCCAGCGATCCAGTCTGGCCACCGCCACGCTCTATGCCTTAGTTGGTATGCTGGTCGCGTTGGGTTATGGCGTGATCGGCGCCTATGTTTTCGGCGCACAGTTCTCGCCACCGATTCGGGACTTCAACACGGCGTTCTATTACACGGTGACCACCATGTCGACCGTGGGCTATGGCGATATCATTCCGCATACGCC